>NZ_JCALCE010000030.1:0-73767 GCF_059812195.1 Mycobacterium sp. NGS68
ACCCAGTCACGACACGACAACGAACCAGCCTGTGCGGTAGCCAACCCGAGGAGGCGTGGTCCCCATGACTTGGGATCTCAACGGCCAGTCGGCCGAAGTCGAGCAGGCCTTGGCCGCCGGTGCGCCGCAGCGGGTCGGCAGGTTTCGGTTCTACTTCGCCGACCAGCGGTGGGAGTGGTCCGAGCAGGTGCAGCGGATGCACGGCTACGAGCCCGGCAGCGTAACCCCGACCACCGAGCTGGTACTCGCCCACAAGCATCCGGATGACCGCGGTCAAGTCGCGGCGACGATCGAAGAAATCCTCCACTCCCACAACGCGTTCAGCACTCGGCATCGCATCGTCGACGTTCGCGGAGGTGTACGCCACGTCATCGTCGTGGGTGACCGCCTCTACGACGACAGTGGAGCGGTCGTCGGAACGCACGGTTTCTACATCGACGTCTCCCCACTGCCCAGACAAGCGCAGGAGGACCTCGTCACGGCACGCCTCACGGAGATCACCGAAAGCCGGGCAGGCATCGAGCAAGTCAAGGGCATGTTGATGCTGGTCTACGGCATCGAGGAAGACGCTGCGTTCAATTTACTGAGGTCGTTGTCCCAGCAAGCCAACATCAAGTTGCGACCGCTGGCCGAACAGATCGCCCGGGACTTCCGCGCGGCCGGCCCCGGCGCTGTTTCGCCAACCGGGTTCGATCAGCTCCTGCTGACCGCTCACGCGCGCGCCCGTCGTGCCGCAGCTAGCGTTCCAGCGCTTGAGCACAGGCATTCAGTATCGCCTGGAAGCTCGAGCGGAGCAGCCGATGGCTGACCGCCTCCAGCAGCCTGCCGCCCGCCAGCGCCGGATGGGTGTAGTTGGTCAGCCAGTCGACGTGCGTGCCGCCGCCGGACGCCGTGAACGTCAGCGTTCCGCCGTCGTGGTTGAACGGCGGGAACGAGCGCACGATCAGGTACGAGTAGCTGTGCGGGCGATCGAAGGCGGTGATGTCCTCGCGGAACCACGTGCCGACCCCGATCACCTCGCGCACCGATCCGGCGCCCGAACCCACGGAGTCCGGCGCCCGCCCGGAGGCCCACGCGGACCGCAGCACCAGCGGGGCGGCGGCCAGATTAGCCGGGTCGGCCAGCCAGTCGAAGACGTCTTCGACGGGCGCGGCGATGGTGCGCTCCAGGTGAATCTCGACCATCGGATCTCCTGTCCGGCGTGGCGGCGTTGTCAAAGCACATGTTAGACAGCGCGGACAGGCTGCGCCGCAAGAGTTCTCATGTTCACTGCCGGCCCTCGTAGGGCGGCACGGTCCTGCCGGTGTCCTGCGGGGGCAGTTCCCCGGTGCCGCCGTACGTGTCGGACGCGGTGGGGTCGCTCATCGGCGGATTGGCATCCTCGTCCACCGTGCCGACGGGGCGGTCCCCGCCGCCCGGCTCGGGAGTGTCCTCGCCGGTGTCACGCGCACCGCTGCCCAGTTCCGGATCGTCGAAGTGGTCCAGCCGCGTCTCTGGGGATTCGGGATTCTGACTGGTCATGGTCGCACCTCCTTGGAGCGCCTCGCCGTAGTGGAACGAGGCTGCGGCACGGGTACCCGCAACTCGCCCGCGAAAACGAGGGCACCCGATGACTGTTTTTGCTGAAAGCATTGCCAGGCCGTCAATTTGGGCCGCCAACGCAGTTGCATCCGCCGGCTTCGCACCGGGGGTTTCGATAGCCGAAATGCGAAGCCCTTTTCCCGCCTAAGTACCTGCCGGCGAACGCAGGAATACGTTGTCACCGTGCGTGACGTGCCGCCGGTCCCACCGGACAACTGGTCACGGGTGGGGGCCTTTCGCTACCTCGCCCGCGATGACCGCTGGGAGTGGTCCGACGACGTCGCGGGGATGCACGGCTACGGACCGGACGATGTCACTCCCACGACCGAATTGGTGCTTTCGCACCTGCATCCCGACGACAAGGCGGCGGTTGCCGCGCTGATGAAGCAGGTGTGCCGGAACGGCGGCCCCTTCAGCAGCCGGCATCGGATCATCGATAAGCACGGCGTCGAGCATTTGCTGATCGTGGTGGGCGATCGCTGGTCCGATGGCGACGTGCCGGCCGGCGTCTCCGGGTTCTGTCTGGATATCACCGAACAGTTCAACGCCGACGTGCAGGACCGGCTGACCGACGCGGTGGTGGCGATCGGTGCGCGGCAGGCCGTGATCAACCAGGCCATCGGCATGCTGATGCTGCGCTACGGGCTCAGCGCCGACGCCGCGTTCGGGCTGCTGTCGAAGCTCTCACAGGAAGCGAACCTCAAGCTGCGGATGATCGCGGAGCGCGTGGTCACCGACAGCGAGGCCCGTGAGGCCGTCCTGGACTACATGGACCAGTCACGCCCCCCCGAATCCGTGCAGCGGGTAAGGAAGCATTACGCGCGTTCGCGGGCCAGATAGCGGCCGACGGGTCACTGGTTGAGCGTGGTGTGCGGGCTGTGCCCGTATGTCTGCCGGTACAGCGCCGCGAATCGACCGGTGTGCAGGAAGCCCCAGCGCTGGGCTACCTCGGTGACGGATATCGCGGACCGGTGGCCGGCCAACAGGTCGTGATGGGCGCGGTGCAACCGGACACGGCGCAGGTACTCGGTCGGGGTGGTGTCGAGTTGTTGCCGAAAGAGGTACTGCACCGCCCGGGACGTCAGGTGCACCGCGGCCGCGATGTCGTTGATGCCGACGTCGTCGGCGGCATGGCGATGGATGAACGCCACCGCGTCCTTGAGGGCGTCCGACACGGTCGGGTCATTGAGCAGGTCGTGCTCCGCCGTCAGAGTCGACGGGAAGCACTCCAGCAACGTGGTGGCCAGCAAGGGGCCCGCCGCCGCGGCGATCAGTGGTTGGTGGTGGGTGTCCGGCGAGGCAAAGGTGGCGATCACGTAGTCCAGCGCCCGGTGCCAGGCCCGCACCGCGCCGTCGGAGCGTGGGCGGCGGTCCAGAAAACGGAACTGCTGTGGCAGCAGCTCGTGCCGATCCGCGGCGACGCGGTGCACCAAATCCGTCGCGATGCACACCACATGAAACCGCGCCGCGTCCATCTGAAGCCCGCAGGGCATGCCGTCGGCGACCAGTAGCGGGCAATCCGCGGCCGGACGCTGGTCGCCGTTCACGACCAGCGATCCCGCACGCGGTTGGATCACGACGACCGAACCGGCGGCCCTGATCTCGCATTCCATTCGCCCTTGAATCAGCACCTCGTCGAGCGTCATCGTGCCGGTTTCGCAGCGTTGATGAGTGATCGCGGTGCGCCGCTCGAGCCCCTTGACCAACCAGGCGGGGGTGTAGGCGGCGGCGAAGAACCGTCGTGCGGCGTCCGCGTCGCTGGTCCGGAATTTTTCGTACCCCAGCGCGACGGCGCCGAGCCGCCCGCCAAGAGATGAGCCGCTCGGACCCGCGGCACGCGTCGCGGACCGAGCGCCGGACCCTCCAAAGGACGTGCCGGAAGGGCTTGCGGTGCTGCTCGTCCCGCTCGAGGTCGGCCTCGATGGCATTTGACAAGCCTATAGCGACGACCCCTCGCCGCGGGGCACCGCGTTACTGTGCGCGCGCCAGTTGTGGTTCGGCGGGTGAGGTGTACGGGGAGGCGAGCTGGCGGTAGATGGCCAACGATTCGAGCGCCAGGCGGTCCCAGGTGAAGCGCGACAAAGCGCGATTTCGGCCCGCCGACCCCATGCTCTGACACTGAAACGTCTGCGCGGCCAGGCTTCTCAGTGCGGCGACCAGTTCGCCGGGCTTGTTCGGCGACAGCACCAAGCCCGTCACGGTGTGTACGACGACGTCGCTGAGCACACCGACAGGCAGCGCGATGACGGCCACTCCGCTGGCCATGGCCTGCAACACCGCCGTCGCCCGCGGTGGCTCGCGCGGGGTGCACGCGACCACATCGGCGGAACGCAGTAGTTTCGGCAACTGCTCACCGACGACGGGGCCGGTGACACGGACCCGGTCGGCCACCCCCAACTGCTCGGCGAGCTGTGTGAGACCGGCGCGCGCCTCGTCGTGGGCGGAAGTGGTGGGATCGGTTTCCGCGATGACGACCTCAATGCCCGGCACCCGCGGCAGCGTCCTGACGACGATGTCAAATCCGTTGCTTGCCAACGGGTTTGGCGCAACACAGACGGCACGGTGCAGATCGGCGCGGGCGAGCGCCGGTCCCACCGGAGTGAATCGCTCGGCATCGACGCCGCCGGCCAGGACCGATACCTGCGCCCGGGTGTGGCGCAACTTGGCCAGGGCGTCGACGTCGGCGTTGCTCTCACCGGTCAGCCAGGTCGCGTTGCGCGCCAGCAGCGGTTCCACGCGGCGGCGTTCGGTGTCAGCGGAATGCGATGTGCCGGCCAGGCCATGGAAGGTCTGGACAGTGGGTACGCGTCGGCGTCGCGCGGCCAGTTGCGCGGCCAGACCGCCCAGCCAACCGTGCGCGTGCACGATGTCGGGCCGGTTCGACGACCACGCGCGCTCCAAGGCGGCCGCCCAATCACCCACATACGGCAATAATTCGCGGTCTGCCGCGACCTCGTCGGGCCCGACGCGCGACGAAACGATGCGATACTCCTGCTTGACGCCTTTTCGAGGACGGCGCCGACCCCCTTGGCGGACGTAGAGCGTGACGTCTTGCCCCTGCGCCGCAAGTGCGGCCGCGAGCTGGGCAGAGTCCGCGCCGACTACGTCGTCACCACTGACGATCGCGATCTTCACCAGAACTCCTCTTATTGACCCTTCGCGCAACATTGCGACAACGCGCCTAATCGCGAGGGCTCTGGTCCGGATACCCAGGTGGGTGCCGGCCAAACACCGCGCTCCCGGTCATTCGCCTGCCGTCCCTGATCGCTTCGCATCGAGGACACCGCCCTCGGGGCTGCGGTGGGACCGGCGGCGGGTGGAAACTGATGGAATGGCGACCGACCAGCCTGGTCAGGCGGTACAGCTGGTGGCCCTGCTGGCATCAGCCGGCGGGTTGGACAGCTTGTCGGTCGTCCTTGGCGATTTGCCCGTGGACTTTCCCACCCCCATCGTCGTGCAGCAGCACCTGGGGGGCCACTCCAGCGTGCTGCCCAGCATCCTGTCCGGACGCACGTCACACCTGGTCGAATGGGCGCGCGACGGCCAGCTCCTGACGCGCGGCCGGGTGTTCGTCTGTCCACCGGGAATGCGCATGGAGCTGCGGCCCAACGGCTCGTGCGCCCTGCACAAGGCAGACAAGCCCGGGGAGCATCGCTTCGACGTGCTACTGGCCTCGCTGGCCAATTCGTACGGTGCCCGGGGGGTCGCCGTGGTGCTGTCGGGCTCCGGGCGCGACGGCGCCGAGGGCACCGCGGCGATGAAACGAGCAGGCGGTGTCGTCATCGCGGAGAGCCCAAAGACGGCGGAATACCCGTCCATGCCCATGGCCGCCGCCGAGGCCGGCGCCGACCTGGTCTTGGCGGTCACTGAGATCGGTGGTGTATTAACCAACATCGTTGCAGGTGCGGACGACACTCGTTGGGCGACAACACTGTTGAACCCAGAGATAGAGCGGCGGGCTCGGGAGACCGGCCGCAGTACGACCGAAGCAGGAGGGGTACCGATGGAGACCGGTGACGCGAGCCGCGCACACCTAGACCGTCCAACCCAAACACGACCAAAGCCCGTCGTCGACAGCCCGGCGGCCCGCGCCGAAGCCGCCCGCTTGCGGGTGGCCGAGCTGCGGCGCAGACGCGAGGATCTGGCCGCCGGGCGCGGCGCCACGGCGCACACCGTGGCCCTCGCTCGGCACCGAGCGGAAGAGTCGCTGCGGCGTGCGCGCCGAGCCCAGCAGGCCGCCGAACGCGCGGCCGGACGTTCGCCGGCCTGAGCGGCAAGCGGCCCGCCTCAGGACTGCTCCACGACCTCCATCAGCAGCAACGCGCCACCCACGCTTCCGCTCGTGGACCGAAACGGCGTGCACGTGACCCGCACCCGGGCCGGCCGTCCGCGCCGGTTGATGGCGTCCACCACCGTTTCACCGTAGCCGTCCGGGTCCACGAACGAATTGCCGATCAACGGCCGCACGGACTCCAGCGGCAGTCCGATGTCCAGCGAGGTGAAGCTCTTCCCCGTCGTCTCGTCCGACCGCAGCCCCCACAGCTCTTCACTGCGGCGGTTCCACACCGCCACCCGCATCTCACGATCCACCACCACCATTCCCAGCCGTACCGAGTTGACCAGCGAATCCAGGAAGGTTCGCGCCTCGTCGAGCTCGAGGCTGCGCTCGCGGAGGGTGTCGTTGATGGTGTGCAATTCGTCGTTGGTGGACTGCAGCTCCTCGTTCATTGTCTCGAGCTCTTCGTTGGTGGACTGCAGCTCCTCGTTGGTCGTCTCGAGTTCCTCGACCGTGGACTGCAATTCCTCGTTGGTGGTCTCGAGTTCCTCGTTGGTGGACTGCAATTCCTCGTAGGCCGCCTCGAGCTGCCGGTTGGTATGGACGACCTTGTCGAGCAGCGCGCGCGTCGCGGTGACGTCGAAGAACACGATCGACACCCCGAGCAGGCCGTTGTCGGCGTCGATGAGGGGGTTGATGTGGATCTCGAACCACACCGTGTCGGTGCCGGGGCGCTGCCACTTGACGTCCTGGATCCGCGCCGACCGCCGGTCCACCTTGGCCTGCTCCAGATAGGCGCGCAGTTCGACCGGACGATAGGACACCTCGAGGTCTCGCAGCAGCCGGCCGATGTCGCGCGCGGAAAGGCCGAAGGTGGTCTCCGCCTGCTGGTTGATCATCGCGACGGTGTCGTCGCCGGTGACGACGATCTGCGCCACCGGACTGGCCCGGAACGCCAACTCGCGCAACGTCGTCAGGCCGGGCAAATCACCGTGGCGGTCGTAGAACGCCGCGGCCGGATCGTAGCGGTCTACGCCGCTGTGGGACCCGACACTCTTGCGGAAGATCCGGTTCTTCAGGTTCAGCGGAGTGAACCGGTCACTGTGACTCAACAGCATCTCCGCATGCCCGAGGAACAGGGTGCCTTGAGGCGCCAACGCGAAATGCAAGCGGCCCAGCACGTTTCGTTGTGTCTCGGCGTTGAGGTACATCAGCGTATTGCGGCACACCAGCAAGTCGACGCGCGAGATGGGGGCGTCCTTGACCAGGTCGTTGCGACCGAAGATGACCGCGCGCCGCAGGTCTTTGCGAAAGACGTAGCGACCGTTGACCTGCTCGAAGTAGCGCGCCAGCAGATCGCGCGGCACCGACTCCACCGCCCGGGCGTCATACGACGCGATACGTGCCTCGGTGAGGGCCTCCTCGTCGACATCGGTGGCATAGATCTTCACCCGCTGCCGGAACGCGTCGACGCCCAAAGCCTCGGCCAGCAGCATGGCCAGCGTGTAGGCCTCCTGGCCGGACGCGCATCCCGCGCTCCAAACCCGGATCGGGTCGCCGGGAGACCGCTCGGCGAGCAGCCGGGGGATGACCTCGTCGCTGATGAATTCCCAGGCTTCGGGATCGCGGAAGAACGCGGTCACGTTGATCAGGATGGTATTGAACAGCGACGCGAATTCGTCCGAACTGGCCTGCAAGACGTCGAGGTAGTCCTCGAAGCTGGTGTATCCGGCCTGGTCCATTCGGTGGCGGACGCGCCGCATCAGGGAGGTGCGCTTGTAGCCGGTGAAGTCGAAGCCGCGGGAGTCGCGCATGTAGCGCAGCAAAGCCTCAAAGGACTCGTCGGTGGTCGCGTCGTCCATGGGAGTCCTCTTTGAGTACGCGTCGTTTCGAAGGACCTGACACTACTCGCGACGTTACAGTCGGTTCTCGCGACCGATGAGCGCCCACACCGTCTTGCCCGACGGCGTCGGGGTGCTACCCCACGCGCGGGACAGCGCGGCGACGATGGCCAGACCCGACACGATCTCGGCCCCGCGACTGGCGTCTTCGTGCACACCAGCCTGCAGCGGGCTGCCATCCTCCACTGCTACGGTCACCGTTTCCCGGTAGCTCTCGACGATCAGCACCGGCGCGCTCGCGGTGTGCGCGAGGACGTTCTCGATGAAGATCGTCGCGACCGTCCCGGTGGCCGAAACCAGATCCTCCTGCGCCCAAGCGATCAACCAGTCGGAGACCGCACTGCGCGACATGTCGATGGCTACCCTGCTGGCGGGGAGTTCTATGCGCGCCCGGCGCCGAACGTCCGTCGTGCGCTCGGCAATGGAGGCGACCGCCGCCTCGTGGGACGCGTGCACCGGGACATACCGCGTGACGCCGCTGTGCCACATCGCCCGTCGCCGCTCGGCGTGCGTAGACACCAGCAGGACGGGCACGTCCGGCCAGATGTTCACGTGCCAGCGGGCGCTGGTGAACACCGACCACGCAGACTCGGACAGGACAGACAGCTCGTCGACGTCGACGATCACCGCGCGGGGTTGGTCCAGTGCCGCCTTAATCACCGCGTCACGAAGCCCGCGGTACGTCGCGCCATCCAATGTTCCCGCAACTCGCAACAGGCACACCTCGCCCGCGCGGTTCGCGTCGACCCGGATGGTGGGTTTCAACTCAGTCACCACCATCACCTGCCTGGGGGCCGCTCGCGGCGAGCCGCCGGCTGAGCACTGACAAAGCGCGCTCGGCTTCCTCGGCGAGCGAGACATAGCGTTCGAAAAGCATTCCACGACCGACGGTTTGCGCCATTTGCCGAGCCAATTTCGCCTTCTCCTGCAAGCTGCGCACCGCTATCCACAGCGCGTTCTCCACCTCGTCGTCGCGGGCCGCCAACAGCGCGTCGCGGGTCCAGGCATGGCCCACACGACAACGGAAGCTGCCGACGCCCAGCTCGACGAGAGACCCGTTGCAGTCCGGACAGGTGTACCCGGACGGCGGGCCCAGGTCCTGGGTGTCGAAATCGGTGGCGAACCGCGACGACAGCGCGATGCGATTCTCCATCTCCATCGCGGGGTCCCGTTCCATCTTCAGCTCCTGGGCTTCTCGCTGCGATAGCTTTTCCAGCACGCCGCCCACGTCGGCGGCCGCCACCTGGGTGTCGACTACGCCTGCGTCCTGCGCGTTGGTGGGCATGGCCGGGAACAGCGCGTCGTCAGGTAGTTGGCCGATCGTCATGCCGCCGCGCGCGCGGATCGCCGCCAGGCCAAGTACGCCGTCGTCGAGCACTCCGGACAGCAGCACCCCGACCGCGCGGGATCCGAAAGACAGTGCTGCCGAACGGAATAGCGCGTTGATCGCTGGCCGATGACCGTTCTCCGTCGGGCCCTGCGACAGCACCACGTGGTGGTCGGCGACCAGCAGGTGACGGTCCGGACGTCCCACGTAGAGATGACCCGGTTCCAGCGGCGCGCCCTCGTCGGCGGTGACGGCGGGCAGCGGACCGGCCCGGTCGATGATTCGCGCCAAAATGCTCGGCGCGCGCGCCGGCATGTGCAGGACGACAAGAAAGGCGTAGGGCAGGTCGGGCTTCAGCCCGGCGGCAAGGCTCGTCAGCGCTTCAACGCCTCCTGCCGAAGCGCCTATCGCCACCACACCGCGCATCGCGCCGGATCCATTGCTCGCGGGAATCACCACGTTCTCGGTTACCCGCTCAAAGCGTAGGCAACCGGGCCCGTCCTGGATAGGTGCGTGAGCATGCGCGTTTGAGCGCCGTCGGACGGGGCATTCTGCAGGGGCTCGTGTCCCATCATGCTCAGGAGGGTGAAACGTGCCGAACCCGTCGATCAAAAACGAGAAGATGTACCAGGACCTGCGCAAGGAGGGCAACTCCAAGGAAAAGTCGGCCCGCATATCCAACGCCGCCGCAGCACGGGGCAAGTCCTCGGTCGGCCGCAAGGGCGGCCGCGCGGGCTCCTACACCGACTGGACGGTTCCGGAGCTGAAGAAGCGCGCCAAAGAGCTTGGCTTGTCCGGGTATTCGTCACTGACCAAGGACAAGCTGATCACCAAGCTGCGCAACCACTGACCCCGCCGTCAGCCGGTGAGTCCCAGCCGGTCCGCCAGCACCAGGAACGCGACGGCGTAGTCGTTGTCGGCGGTTTGGGCCCGGACCGCATCCCAATCCAGCTGTTCACGCGTGGCCCGCACGGCCGGCAGCAGCTTGGCAAAATCACAGTAATGCTCGTTCAGCGCCCGAAGTTTCTGGACCATAACCATTCCGGGCGGCAGCACCGGCATGCCGATGGCCAGCACGTCGCGTTGCTCAGCACCGTCCAGGGTGGCGTGGTCCACGGGGACTCCATTGACGCGGTGCAACACGTCGACGACCCGGTCACCGATGCAGGCCTTGAAAAGCCAATCCTCGGGTGGGTGCTCGATGCGGAATCCGGCGTCGCGCAGGGCGACTTCGGCGCTCGCCACGTCGGACTCGGCGACCACCAGGTCGACGTCATGACTGGGTTCGGGTGCGCCGTAAGCCCATAACGCGTAGCTGCCGGCCAACGCGAAACGCGGGCCGTGCTCCTTGAGCGCCGACGCGGCGGCGCGCAGCGCTTCGCGCAACGGTGCGCACACCGAAGCTGTGGGCGTCTCGATCGGAACCATCGCCGACAGGCATACCCACCGTCGCGTTCGGCAACCCGGCCCGTTTAGGCCCCGGGGGAACGGGCAATCCCCAGCTATGTCAGCGCCCGCCCTCCGCACCTATAACCAGGTCGCCGTCGTGATTCCCGCCCGCAACGAACGAGCCAGCCTACCGGCCTGTTTGCGCGCGGCGCTGACCGCCGCTCTGTGCGTGCCCATTCCGGTCACCATCGTGGTGGTCCTCGACTCCAGCACCGACGGCAGCAGCGAGTTGGCGGGTGAGTACGGGCCGGACGTGCACTTCGTCAGCGTCGACGTCGGCAACGTCGGCGCCGCGCGGGCGGTCGGTTTCGGCTACGCCCGCTCGCTGTACGAGCCGGGCGCCGAATGCTGGTACGCCACCAGCGACGCCGACAGCAAGGTGGACCCGGGTTGGCTCGTGCACCAGCTGGAAGTCGGCGCGGACATGGTGCTGGGCGTCGTACGGGTTACGGACTGGCGCCACCACTCCGCCGACGTCGCCGAGCGGTACGAGCGGGCCTATGACGCCGAGCAGGAGCACATCCACGGGGCCAACATGGGTTTCAGCGCGCGCGCGTACTGGCGTGTCGGCGGCTTTCGCACGCTGGCTTCCGGCGAGGATGTCGACCTGGTGACCCGCTTCGAGGCCGCCGGCTACAGCATTCACCGGGACACCGAATTGTCGGTCATCACGTCGGCGCGCGCCCACGCCCGCGCGCCGCGCGGATTCGCCCATCACCTCGCACAATTGGGCCGAGCAGCGACAGGAGATAGCACGTGACCGCGGGCCTGGTAAGGCATTGGCTGGAATCGGGACGACTTGAGTTGCCGCTGCCCGCGTCTGGGCGCACCAGCGAACGCTGGCAACGCCTGGCACTGCTGGCCGAGGAAGACATCGTGGCGGCCCGGATCGCTGAGGCGCATACCGACGCCGTCGCGATCCTGCACGAATTGGGCGGCAAGCCACCGGAATCGAATCAACTGTGGGGCGTGTGGGCGGCCGAATCCCCCGACGCGGTCCTGACTGCCAGCAGCACCGGAGGCGGCGGTCATACGCTCAGCGGTACCAAGGTCTGGTGCTCGGGAGCCGGATTCTGCACGCATGCGCTGGTTACCGCCCGCACCGACAGCGGCCAGCGCGGGCTGTTCGCCGTGACGATCACCGACCCCGGCGTCAAACCGCTGCCGAGCACCTGGTGGAACGCCGGGATGGCGGGTAGCGACACCCGGCCCGTCCAGTTCAGCAACGTTCATGCCGTCGCCGTCGGCGATCCGGGCGATTACCTGAGCCGGCCCGGATTCTGGCACGGCGCTGTGGGCGTGGCGGCCTGCTGGCTCGGCGGCGCGCGCCGGGTGGCCAGCCCGTTATATCGCTGCGCCAGCAGCGAATCCGCAGACGCATACTCGCTCGCACACCTGGGTGCCGTGGACGCCGCGCTGGCCGCCGGCGAGGCGATGCTGGGCTCGGTGGCCGCGCAGATCGATGCCGACCCGTTCGACCGGGCCGGCATCGCCCAACTGCTGGCGCGGCGGGCACGCACGGTCGTCGAGCACGCGGTCGACGAAGCCATCACCCGTACCGGCCGCGCCCTGGGGCCGGGTCCGCTGTGCCAGGACGGCCGGCATGCCCAACGCGTCGCCGACCTGACCATCTACGTGCGCCAAAGCCACGCCGAGCGAGACCTCGCCGAACTCGGTCGGCTGGCGGGCAGGCCGTGCTGAGTACCCTTGAGCCTCGTGTCCACCGGCAACAGTGCCCGCCTCGCGGCCACGCCGCTGTCCCACCCGGGAACACCCCCGCCGGCGTGGCTGGCCGCCTTTGCCGAGGCGCCCCTGCCGGTGCTTGACCTGACCGGATGCCCGGGCCTGGTCGTCGTCGCGCCCCACCCCGACGACGAGACCCTCGGCCTGGGCGCGATGGCGGCGCAGCTGGCCGCGTCGGGCGTCGACGTCCGGGTGGTCTCCGTCAGCGACGGCGGCGCCGCCCACCCCGGCGCGTCACCGTCGGAACGCAATCAGCTGGAGTCCACCAGGTGCGCCGAACTCCGCCGGGCAACAAGCATTTTGGGGGTCGGTTCGGTCGTGTCACTCGGATTGCCCGACGGCGACGTGGCCGCCCACGAAGGCGAGCTCACCGATGCCCTGGCCGAGATCCTCGCCACTGCCGCACCCGGTACCTGGTGTGCGGCGACTTGGCGCGGCGACGGACATCCCGACCACGAGGCCGTCGGCCGTGCCGCCGCCGCGGCATGCGTGCGCACCGACGCGGCGCTGGTCGAATTTCCCGTCTGGATGTGGCACTGGGCCATCCCGTCCGACCCCGCTGTGCCGTGGGACCGGGCGTACGCCGTCTCCGTATCTGCGTCGGCGCTCGAGCGTAAACACCGTGCCGTGCAATGCTTTCAAAGCCAATTTGAACACGGCGCCGACGGCTCGGAACCGGTGCTGCCGGCGTTCGTGCTGGAGCGGCTGCTCGCGGTCGGAGAGCTGGTGTTCCGGTGACCGCGCGCCTGCCCGACGCCTACTTCGACCGCATGTACGCCGGCAGCGACGATCCCTGGCAGCTCTCGACGCGGTGGTACGAGCAGCGCAAGTACGACATCACGCTGGCAATGCTGCCGAATCGCCGGTACCGCCACGCGTTCGAGCCAGGCTGTTCGATCGGGACGCTGACGGCGCGGCTGGCGCCGCGCTGCGATCACGTGACCGCGGTCGACGTGGTCGACGCGGCGTTGCAGACCGCGGACGCGAGGCTGCGGGAGGCCGGCTGTCGTGACCGGGTAACGCTGGCGCCGTCGTCGTTGGACCAGGCGTGGCCGGCGGGACCCTTCGACTTGCTGGTGCTCAGCGAGGTCGCCTACTACCTGCACGCCGACGCGCTGGCCGCGGTGTTGCGCCGCGAATGCCCCCGGCTGCACCCGGGCGCGACAATCGTTGCGGCACACTGGCGGCACGCGGTGGCGGACTACCCGCTCACCGGCGATGCCGCCCATGCGATCCTCGCGGATACGCCGGGCCTAACCGCGCTGGGCTGCTACCGGGACCGTGACGTCGTCATCGAGGTGTTCGACACCGGTGACGGCCGGTCGGTTGCTGCCCGCGAAGAGGTGCCCGGGGCGAAGGGGTAGCCGTGCGGGTAGCGACCTTCAACATCCTGCACGGCCGCACCGTCGGCGACGGCGTCGATCCCGCGCTGCTGCGGGACTGCGTGTGCCGCCTGGACCCGGACGTGCTTGCCTTGCAGGAAGTGGACTTCGAGCAACCGCGTTCGGAGCGGGCCGACCTCACCGCGGCCGCGGCCGAGGCCATGGGTGCCGTGGAACACCGGTTCGTGGCGGCGATCTCGGGAACGCCCGGCGCCACCTGGATGGCCGCCACCGGCGACGAACAACCCGGGACCGCCGCCTACGGGATCGCCCTGCTGTCCCGATTTCCGGTGGCCAGTTGGCAAGTAGTGCGCCTGCCCCGGATTCCGTTGCGGTTTCCCATGTATCTGCCCGGGCCGAACCGGGTGATGATGGTCGACGAGGAGCCGCGGGCGGCGGTCATCGCGCAGATGCAAACTCCGCTGGGCACACTCACGGTCGCCAATACCCACCTGTCGTTCGTCCCGGGCTGGAACCGGCGCCAGCTGCGACGGCTCGTCCACGACCTGCGGGGCTTTCCCGGTCCACGGCTACTGATCGGCGATCTCAACCTCACCCCCGTCGCGGCGCGCCGCTGGACAGGCATGCGACCGCTGGCCGTGGCCGCGACATTTCCCGCCGAGGAGCCGCACCGTCAGCTCGACCACATCCTGACCGACGACCGTCACCTGCATGGCCGCGCCGCGCAGGCTGAGCTGATGCCCATTTCCGATCACCGCCCGCTGGTGGTCGAACTCGACCGCGGATGAGACGGTCAGCTGTCGCGGCTGCGTGCTTCGGCGCCGGTTTCCCCGCTGCCGAAGTCGTCGTCGGAGGACTTGCGTCCCACGTACCCGCCGTCCTCGTCCCGGTCTGCGCGCGACTGCGCGACATGGTCGTCGGACTCGACGTCGGATTCTGACTTTCCGGAGCGACGATCGCCCATCGTGATACCTCGCGATTCAGTCTTCGGGCGCCAGCTCCGCGATCCGGGTGAAGTCCAGATTCTCAAGCAAGTCCCGCGGGTCGGCGAAAATCGGTGACGCACCGGCAGTTTGCAACTCGGCGCCGGATATGCCACCGCTCAACAAGCCGATGCACGGCAGCCCCGCTCCCGCCGCCGCGCGCGCATCCCACACGGAGTCACCGACGAATACGGCCCGGTCGGCGGTCACGCCGGCACGATCGAGGGCCACCTGCACGATCCCCGGATCGGGTTTTGCGGTGTCGACGTCGTGCGAGGACGTCGTGATCGAGACGACGTCCTCGCAGTCGAGCACCTTGCGCAGGATCTCCAATTCGTCTTCGGGCGCCGAACTGGCCAGCACCACTTGCAATCCGAGATCGGCGACGCCGCGCAGGAGCGCGCAGGCCCCGGGCAGCGGCTCCAATTTCGATGCCAGGTCACGGTAATACGCGCTGTGGGCCTCGCTGAGCCGGTCTTGAACGTCGCGCGGCGCGTTACCGGAAAGCGTGCGCACCAGTTTCGCGCCATCCATGCCGATGCTGCGGTGCAGGCGCCAGCTTGCGACCGATATGCCTTCGTCATCGAAGGCGCGTTGCCACGCATGGATGTGCAGGTAGTTGGAATCCACCAGCGTGCCGTCCACGTCGAACAGGACGGCAGGGGCGCCGTCGGGGGCCCGTCGGGGCCGTTCCAGGGTGTCAGCGATCGGGTGATTCATCGGATTCTCGTTTCTGTGAGCGCGTCTTCGGTCGATACATACCCACATTGGGCTGGTCAACACCCGTTCGCGAGGCTGTGATGGACCCACCGGCGTGGCGTGCGCCGCGTTTGGTTCCCACAGTCAGCGGGTAGAACGTTGCCCATGCCGGTTCGTTCGCCAAAACCGGTTTGGTCAGACCTCGCCCGATGGTGGCCGAAGCCGAACAAAGCCGGCAAATAACCTGTCTCACGAGGGAGTAATACCTTGAGCCACCCCGAGCACGACCCAGTAGATCATGAACGTACTACCCGCCAACACGCCGGTGAGTCGTTGAAGGACGGCTCTAATGCGCCCGGTCTGGTGGGAGTGGCGGCAGGTGTCGTGGCGCTGATCGTGGGCCTGTTTGCGCTGGCGACCGGCCACCTCGGTGTCGGAGCCGGGGCGGTCGTGGTGGCCGCAGTGCTGGCCACGGCCGGAGTGGCGTGGCTGGTGATGGCCCACCGTCGCGTTCGCAACGCCGAATTACAGTGGGCGGCCGTGCATTCCGACGATCCCGCCCCACCCCCGAGCAGTTGAACGTTTTAGCGGCCGCCGACGAGCCGCCGCTGCACACGCCGGATGTCATCCGGTAGCGGCAACTCGTCGGTCAGCCGCGTGATCTGCGCCCCGATGTCGACGAAGCTGATCGGCGGGCGCCGGCCGTGCCCAACGACACGGCGCGCAATCACTGTGATCTCGTCGTCGGCCAGCCGTCGCGGCAGCAACGCCAACAACGGGATGTACCCGGTGGCGGGCGTGCCCACCGGGTACCCGGCCCGCAGAAAGGCTACGAACCTCGACGCGCGTCTGCGTACGGCTGATTTCACGATCCGGAGTCCGGAATCTACTGATTCTTTTTCTGGCGCGCCTCTGCGGCGTCGGCACCGGCGCGCGCCGATTCGGCTTCCGCCTCTTTCTTGCCCGCGTCGCGCTGGGCGTCCGCCTTGTCTTGTTGCGCCTGGCCTTCGCGGACCAGGTCGTCGCGGCCGGTCACGGTTCCGCCGACCTCCTTGGCCTTGCCCTTGACGCCCTCGACGACGCCCTCGACGGCCTCTTTGGGTCCGCTCTTTTCGTCTCCCACGAGATCTACCCTCACTTTCGGTAACTTTGGGTTTGCACTCAGCCGATATCGGCTTCCCGCGCGCGAGGCGGCCAAACAATTTCGTCATACTTCGGCGATACTGCCTGGTGGCGGGTCGCAACGAGCGCCGCCCGGCCCCTGCGGTGGACCGCCGTTTGGACGCCCTTTTCGCGGGTATGCGCACCATCCGGCAGCTTTTCGGGAAGCGCGTCGAAAGCGGGGTTACGACACGATCACTATCGCTGTAGTCGGGGCTAACGGCACCGCCGGGAACCGCGTCGTAGCCAGGCTGAAGGGCCGGGACGTCGCCGTCGTCGAGGTGGCCCGGGCCTATGGCGTCGACCTGATCACCGGGTACGGCCTGCTGGAGGCGCTGCAAGGAGTTGATGTCGTCATCGATGTCTCCAACCCGATGCCGCCGGACGGCCGTGGCGACATCACCGAGATGACGCAGATCCTCACCACGGCGTCCCGAAATCTGGTCGGGGCCTGTGCCGCGCAAAGCGTCCAGCGCTTGGTTCTCATGACGATCGCCGGCGTCGACGATTCGGCATTCGACGAATTTCCCTACTACGCCGCCAAACGCGCCGCCAAGGAAATAGTGCTGTCCAGTCCGGTGCCGACCACCGTCGTGTCGTCGACCCAGTGGCACGAATTCGCTACCAACCCGGCAGCAGTGACGACAACGGAGCACGAGGTGCTGGTCGAAGACTGGCTCATTCAGCCCGTCGCCGCCGACACGGTGGCCGACGTTCTAGTCGAGGCGGCGCTGGGGCAGACGCACGCGCCGTTGACCATCACCGGCCCGGAACAGATCCGGTTGCCGGAGCTGACCGCGAAGATGCTTGCCCAGCAAGGGGATGACCGCCGGGTGCACGCCGTCGAACCGGCTCTCCCCGCGCTGGCCGACGGCAGCCTGCGGGCGCCGAGCCACGCGATAGTCCTCGGCCCCGACGTCGACACGTGGCTGCTCGGCCTGCGTTCGGCCCGGGAAGTCGATGAGCCGGATCAACGGGACAGCACCGAAATCACTTGAGGTCGCCGCACGCACGTGAAGGCAGATCATGTCCAAGCAATCAAGGTGGGCCTCAAGGCCAAGGCGCAGGAGTTCTTGCCGCACAAGCGTTTCTAACGATGCACGGGACCGCGGCTATCGGCGGCAGTCCCGCGCCGCGCGGAGATCGTAGACGAATGCCTGATAGGCCTCGTCGTGTCGGTCGCTGCGATCGCGCAGCACTGCCGACGGGTGGACGGTGGCCACGACCACGGGTGTCGTCCCCAGATCCACCGGAGCGGGCAGCGGCAACGCCTTCCCGCGCTGCGCCGAAACCCGAAATGACGGCCCCAGCAACGATTGCGCGGCGGTCGCGCCCAGGCAAACGATTACCGCCGGCTGTACCGCCTCGATTTCGGCGATCAGCCACGGCTGACACGCGACGACCTCCGTGCGGCCGGGCTTCTGGTGTATCCGCCGCTTTCCGCCCTTGCGGGTGAACTTGAAGTGCTTGACGGCGTTGGTCTGATACGTCGACGCGGCGTCGATGCCGGCGTCTTCGAGCGCCTTGGCGAGCAGCCGGCCCGCGGGGCCGACGAATGGCAAACCGGCGCGGTCCTCCTGGTCGCCGGGCTGTTCACCGATCAGCATGATGTGCGCGTCGGCGGGCCCGTGACCAAAGACGGTTTGCGTCGCCTCGCGAAACAGCTTGCAGCCCTGGCAATCACGGGCGGCAGCCGCCAGCGACCGCAGCGAGCGGTCCTCGGGCAGATAGCGTTCAGCGTCAACGTGCTTCGTCGCGGTCACAATCGCGCTCCCGACCTCCTCTGGTCGTGGGTCGAGGCGCGCGGGGCTGTTGCGCGCCTACGTTCGCGGCTACCCGTGGCGGGACGCACCAAACTTACCCGTGACCAGGACGCATAACCGGGTGTAGCGGGGCCCGCACGCGGGTATTTCAACTCGAATAGCGGGCATCGCACAGGGACGGTGAGCGAACAATGAGCGTGACACAGGCGCGCAGCAGCGAGACGACGGTCGACGTCGACGCAGATGTCGACTTGCTCACCGCACAGATCAGGGCTCTCAAGGAGCTCGGTGCCGTCGGGCAGGTAAGCGAGAGCCAGCGCTATGACTTCGGCATCAGGTGGGGCACCATCGCGGTGGGGCGCCTGCGCCGAATGGTGCATTACAGTGCGCTCGGCAAGCTCAGCGACCTCGACGAAGGCAGATTCCACGCGCTGTGCGACGAGTTGCGTTCGGTATCGCCCCTGATCGACCGTTTCCGCCTCGTCCGGCCGGTCCTCCCCGACCCCCGCCCCGCCGCGGGCAAGCGGTGCCGGGAGCCGCGCCGGGCCAATTGGTGGCAGGCGTATTCGCACCACTGGGAAAGCCCTTCCCACGTCTAGATTGGCGCCCTGAGGCCCGGGTACCCGGTTCCTCATGGATCAGTCCCAAGCCCCCCTGCTCGACGCGCTGGTCGACTACCACCGAAGCAACCGTTACGGCTTCAGTCCCCCGGGCCATCGCCAGGGCACCGGCGCCGACGTCCGCGTCCTGGCCGTGATGGGCAAGGATCCGTTTCGTAACGACGTGCTTGCGACCGGCGGACTCGACGACCGATTAGCGCGGGGAGAGTTTCTGCAGCGCGCCGAGAAACTGATGGCCGATGCCGTGGGCGCCGAAACGGCATTCTTCTCCACGTGTGGGAGCTCGTTGTCGGTCAAGGCCGCGATGATGGCGGTGGCGGGCGGCAACGACGGGGGGTTGCTGGTAGCCCGCGACAGCCACAAGTCGATCGTGGCCGGTCTGATCTTCTCCGGCGTGCGGCCCAGGTGGATCACCCCTCGGTGGGATGCCGAGCACCACTTTTCGCATCCGCCGTCGCCGGAGCAGGTCGACGCCGCCTGGCAACAATATCCCGACGCCGCCGGGGCTCTTGTCGTCAGTCCGAGTCCCTACGGCACCTGTGCCGACATCAAAGGCATCGCGGAGGTCTGCCACGACCGCAAGAAGCCGTTGATCGTGGACGAGGCCTGGGGCGCGCATCTGCCGTTTCACGAGGATCTGCCGACCTGGGCGATGGACGCCGGCGCGGACATCTGCGTCGTCAGCGTGCACAAGATGGGGGCAGGATTCGAGCAGGGGTCCGTATTTCACCTGCAGGGCGAGCTGGTGGACCCGGTCCGGCTCTCGGCTTGCGCAGATCTGCTGATGACCACCAGCCCGAACGTCATGGTCTATGCGGCCCTTGATGGTTGGCGCCGCCAGATGGTCGAGTGCGGCCACGGGCTGCTGCAGGCCGAACTCGATCTCGCCGGCGAGTTGCGGTCCCGCCTCGCGCAGATCCCGGATCTGCGTGTGCTCGAAAAAGAGCTCCTGGGCAAGGAGGCTTCCCGCGACCTCGACACGACACAGATCCTGATGGATATCTCGGCGACGGGCACATCGGGTTACCAGGCGGTGGACTGGCTCCGCGAGAACTGCCAACTGGACCTGGGGCTGAGCGATCATCGTCGGATGCTGGCGACGATGTCGTTCGCCGACGACACACACACCGCCGATCGGCTGGTGGACGCGTTGACTCGATGGCGCACTGCCGCAGAGGATTTCGACAAGCCGCGGCCGATAGAGCTGGTCTCCCCAGAAGAGTTGCAACTGGAGACGGTCCAACTGCCCCGTGACGCATTCTTCGGACCAACCGAGATGGTTCCGGCTGACAAGGCCGCCGGCCGCGTGTCCGCCGAGCAAATCACGCCCTACCCGCCCGGCATCCCGGCTGTCGTACCCGGAGAGCGCCTGAACGACGCCGTCATCGATTATCTTCGGTCGGGTGTCGAGGCGGGCATGGGACTGCCCGACCCGGCCGATCAGAGCGCGCGGCATTTCCGCGTGGTTGCGTAAGACGGTATGGATGTCCCTCGGCGTCACGCGCGATAAGGCCGCTGGCCTCGAAACCCGCCAGCCATCCCCCCATAGGCCACCAGCCCCAGCGCTCATAAAAGATCGACGCGTTCCGCAGGATGTCGTCGAGGTGCTCGATCGGCGGGTCGGCCGTCGGATGGTATTGGTGAAACGCGTGCGCGCCACCAACCCAGCGCATCGAAACACCTTGTGCGGCAGCGCATTGTGCGAAGTCGGTGTCCTCCCCGCCGTAGCCGCGGTATCGCTCGCAGAAGCCGCCGATCCTGTTCCAGGTTGGGGCGTTGACCGCGAAGGACAGCGACCAGAACAATGTGTAGTCCTTGGTCGTCACGACCTCGTCGTCGGCCGGTGACGGGCGGGCGGGATGCGGACGACGTTGCGCCTCAAGGTTCGTCAGCGCGTAGCCACGCGGCCCCGGCGGCGCCAAGTAGGTGACCGGTCCGCACAGCAGAGCGTCGACATGTTCAGGCTGAGCCGCAGTTTGCCGGTAGCGGCGGACCAGCTCCGCGCTCGGAATGCAGTCGACGTCAAGGAATATCAGGAGTTCGGCGCACCGCTCCAACGCGGTGGCCGCACCTCGATTGCGGGCCTGAGCGATCGGCAGGGGCCCCGAAGCCCGTAACTCCACGACCCGTACCGGTGCGTGGACTTCCGCGACGATCCCGGCGACGTGCGGGTCGTCGAGCGCAACGACAATGTGCATATCGGCCTGGTTGGTGCCGGCGGCCAATCCTTCGAGTTGCCGACGGAAATGGGCGCTTCTGCCTCGCACCGTTGTGATCACCGCCGTCTTCACCCGGATCTCCCGCAGCGTCGGGCGGTCGATTCGATCGCTGCCGCCGCGCGGGCCGCCGCTCCCGGCACCTGCCAGCGCTCCCATTTCTCCGGCGCGCCGGCCGTCGCCTGGGTGAGCAACCCGGGCCAGGCGCGAAGGTCGGGCCATCGCTCGGCTACCGTGGCCAGCCGGTATCGGCGCAAGACCCGTGCGGTGGTCCGCTGCTCGTCGAAGGGACGGGGCTGCGGGATCACGATGGCCGGCCGCTTCGCAAGCGCCACGTCCGCGATGCAGCTTTGGCCCGCATGGGTGACGACTACGTCTGCAGCGCAGATCAGCGGCCACGGGTCAGCGGCCCAACAGCCATCGGTCCCGCCCAGCGCTGTCCATGTCGTCCCCGGACAGGCACGCTCGCAGTCACGCACAGCGGTTCCGAAGGTCTCGCTGGCCCCACCCAGGACCAGCACCCGCACGAGGTCGCCGCTCGGCGACGCAGAACATGTTCGTCCGTCGAAACGGCTGATACCACCGACGTAGCTTGTCTTTTCCTGGTAGGGCCGCAACCACGCCGGCACACACAACTGCTGCGGCCACGCCGCCAGAATGTGATCGGCCAGACGATGCGCGAACACATGAGGAGCGTCGAAGCGCTTACCCGGCAGCGCCACCGCGATGACAGGCACGCCGAGCAGTCGAACGAAAGCCGCGACCTCCACCGATACGTCCGTGACGAAGGCCTCGGGCTGCGCCTCGCTCACCCAGCGCGCAATCGCGTCCATGCGAGCGCGAAAACCGTCGTCGTGCTGGGGTGCCCAATGCAGCGCCCCGTGCGCGGTGGGTTCCCGCACATCTTCGGACTGGTCGTCGCGCGGCAGTTCCACGATCGTGTCGAACGGGTGCGGCTCCGGGATGTGCAGGGAGCTCAATGCCGTGACAGGCCGACGGAGTTCGGCGCACACACTCATCGCCCGCGCCAGATGCCCGAAGCCGTGATGGTGAATGTAGTAGCCAATCATGGCTGAACTAGCTCCATCCGGCGATCATCCGCCGATACAGGTCGAGGTAGGCGCTGACCATCATCTCCGCGGAACAAGTCCGGACGGCGTGTTCGCGCACCGCTGTGCGTGGGAGACGCGCCACTTCCGGAATTGCTTCCGCCATGGCGGCCACGTCTTCGGGCGCGACGAGCCGACCTGATTGGGGCGCAACGAGTTCGGGGATACCGCCGCGTTCGAATGCCACCACGGGGGTACCGCAGCACATCGCTTCCGCGACGACCAGTCCATAGGGTTCGTCCCATACCGGGGTGATCAACGCGGCGGTGGCGCCGCCCACGAGCTGCGCCAACCGATCCTGGGCAAGATGGCCGGCGTAGCGGATGTCGTCGTCCAGCTGCGGCGCCACCTCGGCGGCAAAATAGGCCGGGTCGGACTCCGGCCCCGCGAGGACCAAGGCCATACCCGCCTTTCGCGCCGCAGCGATCGCCAGATGAGGCGCCTTCTCGGCGGTAATCCGCCCAAACCACACCAGCGGGCCGCCCCCCGAACCCAACGGCCAGCACTGCGCGTCAATCCCGTTGGGTACCACTGCGATATGGCCGATGATGTCCTGCCACGCGGTTGCCGTCTGCTGCGAGACGGCAGCAAACCACGTGCCCACGCCGGACGACGTGCCGATCGCCGACTCCAACCACGGCGTGGGCGGCGTGTGCACAGTCGTCAACATGGGTGTGGACAGCAACGGCGCCATGGCGATCGGGAGGTAGTGCAGGCTGTGGTTGTGGATGATGTCGAAATCGTCTCGTTCGTAGCCGGCCAGCTGCATCATCAACGTCAGGTACGCGTGGTGGTCGGTCAAGAACGCCTCAGCCGGCATGGACGCATCGGTCCGTGCCTGCTCCGACAGTCTGATCCGCCGAACTGCCAGCGTGTTACAGCGCGGGCCTACATCTGAGCCCGGGGCGGCGAATATGGAGACGTCGTGGCCGCGCTCCGCCAGCGCGCGAGCGAGGTGCCACACGTGGGCCTCCAGTCCCCCTGCGAATGGCTGCCTAATGGGGAACCTGCTCGAGGCGATCAGCGCAATGCGGAGCGTCGCAGTCATGACACCAGGCGCTCGTACAGCCGCTGGTGGGTTCCCGCGACTTCGGATCGTTCGGCGCGGCGCTGCGACCACGTTCCGCGGGGCGCGGCCTGCCCAGTCGACCACCGCGTGTACGCGTCACCGACTGCCAGGCGCAGGGACTCCTCATCAAAGCGGTCCTCGCTGAACTCGAATACACCGCAGGGACGTTGCTCGTGATAGAACCCGCAGGTGGGCGCGATAACCGCGGTGCCCAGATCGAAGCATGCTTCGAGCCAACCCGAGTGGCTGCCGAACCGATACGGCAGCACCGAAACGTTCAGCGCGCCCAGATATTCCCATAGCTCAGTGTCGGTGAAGTACGGGTGCACGCGGACACGGACGTGGTCGAAGCGGCCGCAGTCCAGTAGGGCGTCGCCGGTTTGCGGCGCGTACCAATGGTTGTCGGGGTAGAAGATCTCGTCGTGGACGTCGACCTGCAGCACGGCGCGCGGTAGCGATGCCACGATGTCGGTCAGCGCGTTCACGATTGGCAGGGGGTCCATGTTTGCGCGCAAACTCTTGGCGTGTACGCCCACCACGAATTGCTCGCTGTCGTGGCGCGGTCGCGCGATGCGATGACTGCTCAGCACATGCGGGTGGGGAATCACCACACATTCGCGTCCCCACTGCTGCAGAATCGCTTGCGCGGCACCAGATGTCAGCGTGATCAACGCATCGGCGGAGGTAATCAGCACGTCCTGCTGACCGGTGTGAGCCGCGGGATCGGGATGGTGCGGGTTGCGCAGATCGTGAATGGTGTACAACAGCGGCTTGCCATGGGCCTTGAGCTCCTGCACCACGCCCGTCAGGACCTCCCGTCCTATAGCGTCGAAGCCGAAATGCACATGGAAGACGTCGAATTGGCTGTGGTGGGACGTCACCCAGCCCGGCTCCAGCATCATGGGTGGCCACCAGCCACCCGGCACCTTTCGTCCGTCGGCCGGAACCGGATCGGCGAGCCGCACAACGCTGTCGATTCCGCCCGGCTGCGACAGGTGGCGCACGTAAACGTGGGAGCCCGGCACCGAAGCGACACGCATTGACCAAGCCCCCTAACTCAAGTGGGGCACCACAATTCACAGCACTTTCGCAACCTGATAAACCATGGCGCAGGACCATTCCTGCCGGCTGAAGAATGCTTGCAGTGGTGGTACCCGGGTTATCGCCGCATAAACGAGCTGCCCTCCCGGGGCACGGCACGCCTCGTCTCAGGTCCCGGACAGCACGGAAAGCAGTCGGTTCACCGCGCCCTTGGCGCTGTCAGGCAAGACGCGCAACGTGAGGCCGCGGACCTTGGACATCGGCGAGGATGCGACCAGAAAACTACGCGAACGCGCTAAGGAACGTCGGGCGATAGCGAGTCAGTCGGCCGACCGGCTCGAACCGCGGGCCGTGAGGCGCTCGGCAATGATCCGCACCGGAACGTTCGATTCTTGCGAAATCCGTTTGAGCAACTCGAAAGCCCGGATCGCATCGACGTCGAACCGCTCCATGATGATGCCCTTGGCCTGTCCGATGACATCGCGGCTGGCCAGGGCGGACTCGAATTGCTTCTGCCGGTCGTCGGCAATGATGGACAGTGCCGCGTGGGTGGCAAGCATCGCGCCCAACGCCTCAAGTTCGATGTTGAACGATCCCGGTTGAAACCCGAAGAGGTTTAGTGCGCCACTATCGGGTCCCTGGGTGTAGAGCTGATACGACATCACGCGCAGCACACCGGCATCCCGCGCCGCGCGCGCGAAATTCGGCCACCTGCCATCATTGTTCAGGTCGTCGCACCGAACGATGACATCGCGCTCCGCAGCGTCGATACACGGCCCCTCCCCCGTGCGCTTCTGCGCCTCATCAACCATGGTGGCAGTCGCGGAAGTCGAACCGACGCAGCGAAACTCGTCGCCATTGATCAGCAGGATGTCGGCGCAGTCCACACCATCGATTAACTGCACGGCCGTGGCCGTGAGCTCGCTGAGAGCGGTTTCGAGGGGCACAGAATCGTCCCCCACGCTGGTCGCCAACTCGGTCATTGCGTGCGCAATGACCTCGTCGTAGCGGTCCGTCACGATTCTCGCCCGCCTCTCCTTAATCTCCAAGAAGTTTAGGCCCGCCCGGAGGGGCAATGCACTGCAAGCATGAGCGCAGAACCGAATCCGCCGCCGCCCGACCCACCCAACATGTCGCCGAAGGGCAAGTGGGGCGTCGCCCCCTCAAGTAGCCCGCAGATGACGCGACCGGGCGGCGGGTTCAACCGTGCCGCCGCAGCGTGGACGGTGCTGGTGATCGCCGCGATCATCATTGTCGTGGTGCTTGTCGTGGCCCTTACCTGACGCACGCCCGTATCGAAGTTGCGAGCCGCTGCGTGGCCCCAGCCCGCTACTCCATGTGGTCGCGCAGGCGCTGCAACGTGCTGGCCAGGATCCGCGATATCTGCATCTGCGAGCAGCCGACGCGCCGCGCGATCTCGCTTTGCGTCATCGATTCGAAGAACCGCATCTGCAAGACCTCGCGTTCGCGCTGGGGTAGGACCGCAAGGAAGCCGCGGACCGCTTCGCGGTTGGTGATGTGGTCGATCTGCGGGTCGGTCTCGCCGACCGACTCGGCGACCATTCGGTCTTTGCCCGAGCTGCTGTCGCCGAGGGGCGCGTCCAGCGATTCGAGCCGGTAGGCATCACCCGCGATCAGGCATTCGACGACCTCCTCGCGCGAAATCCCCAGCGCCTCGGACAGTTCGCTCGCCGTCGGCGCGCGGCCCAGCTTCTGGATCAACTCGGGCGTGATCTTGCCGATCTGGACGTGCAGTTCACGCAACCGGCGCGGCACGCGCATGCTCCACGTGTAGTCGCGGAAGTGCCGCCTGACCTCGCCCATCATGGTGGGGACCGCGTAGCCGATGAAGCTGGGTCCCTTCGTGGGATCGAACCGGTTGATGGCGTTCATCAGGCCCAGCCGCGCGACCTGGGTCAGATCGTCCAGATTTTCCCCGCGACGCGCGAAGCGCCGCGCCACATGGTCGGCCAAGGGCAGGCAGCGCACCACGATGCGTTCACGCTGGCGCGCAAATTCGCGCGATTCGGCCGGCAGCCTGCGCAGCGCGACAAACATGTCGACAACGTCGTCATAGGAGTCCCCGGACGACGGTGCCGCCCGGGTGGACACGGGGGGCGTGATTACATCGGTCATCGCGTGGCCCGCCTAGGTCGCGTCGCCGGCACGCTTTCGGCGAACCGTCCGTAGCAAACACCGCAGTCGGTGCGCATGGTCCTCCCACTGCACCCGGATCCGCCGAGACGGATCTCGCTTTACCGCGCACAATTACGGAACGGCGGTGACGGATTTCTGCCGAAGCCGCGCATCCCAGCAGTCGTGCGACTACTGACCGCTCTTTGCTAAACGGCGAAAAGTCCAGAACGGACTCAGTTGGTAATAGTACGCCATCTTGCGAGGCTACGGGCGGTCCCCGCGGGCGGGCGTACGAGCTATTGTCGATGGCATGGCTTCCGCAATCCCTGGTTAGGGCGGGCTTAGGGAGGGCACTGGGCGTGAACAACCCTCATGATCCGTTCGGTCACAACGCTTTTGGTGCCGAACCTTACCCTGTCGAGCCCTTCGAATTCGACTCACCCGGATACGAAACGCTGGACTATCCGGAGCCACCCGAACCGCCGGTCAATGCGCTGGCGACGTTGTCGCTGGTCTTCGCGTTCGTGTTCGCGCCGGCCGGGGCGATCCTCGGGCACCTGGGACTCGCCAAGATCCGTCGCACCGGCGAGCGCGGCCGCGACCGGGCCCTGGCCGGGCTGTGGTTGTCGTACGCCGTCATCGCGCTGGCCGTCGTCGCACTGATCGGCTGGGCCGGGCTCAGCGCCATCCGCTCCGACCAGCGACCGGCGCCCGTCACCGCAACCGCCGCCAGCCCCCAACCCACCGTGGCACCGGCCGACCTGGCCGGGCTCTTGCCCGGCGTGGCCGACGTCAGGAAGATCACGGGCGATCAGCACCTGGCGACCGGGAAAACTTGGGACCAGATCGCAACCAGCGGCCGGGAGGGACAGATCGACCGCCCCGAGTGTTGGGGCAGCATCAGCCCCGGCACCCCGGACGCTTACCGCGTCGAAGCCGTATTCGGTTACCGCGCTGCGGAATTCACCGATACCAGCGATCCGCGCAACTCGCGGCAGGTGGTCGCGGGCGTGGCGGCGTTCCGGGACGCCGAGGCGGCCCAGAAGCAACTGACACAACTACTGTCAGGTTGGCATCAGTGCGGCGGTTCCGAGGTTAAATCCACGCTCCCGTCGGGACAGACGCTGACGTTTTCCATCGGCACTACGACCGACGCCGGCAACGGCATCACCACCATCGAAGTGGAGACCAAGGGACTGCGGCGTGCCGTGCGGGCGCTCGCCGTCAAGAGCAACGTCGTCGTCGACCTGAACCTGTCCTACGCCGCCTTGGGGACGGTGACCGACCGCGCCAAGCCCGCCGTCGGCATCGCCAACTACATCCTCGGCAAGATCCCCGGCTAGGCAGGCGCCGACTCGGCCTGCAGCACGACGGCGGCGTGGGCGCCGACGGTGAACGTCGCCGCGGGGCCCAACTGCTCGGGGGCCGCTTCCGCCGCGGTGCACACGACGGTCCGCCAGCCGGCGCCGAACTCCTTCGGTGGAAGGGTGAACTCGATTGGTTCGTAGTGGGCGTTGAAGCACAGCAGGAACGAGTCGTCGAGCACCCGCTGGCCCCGCGGGTCGAGGTCGGGAATGCCGTGGCCGTTGAGGAACACCGCGACGGATTTCGCGAACCCCGCGCCCCAGTCCTCCTCGGTCATCTCGGTGCCATCCGGCGCGAACCAGGAGATATCGGGCAGGCCATCCTGGCCGCGACGCCCCACCGGCTTGCCGCTGAAGAAGCGACGGCGGCGGAACACCGGGTGGTTGGCGCGCAGGGCCGACACGACAGCGGTGAACTCCAGCAGGCCGGTGTCCGCGTCGGCCCACTCGATCCAGGTGAGCTCGTTGTCCTGGCAATAGCCGTTGTTGTTGCCCTCCTGGGTCCGGCCGAGTTCGTCGCCGTGACAGATCATCGGCACACCCTGGGAGAGGAGCAGCGTGGTGATCAGGTTGCGCTGCTGGCGGGCACGCAGGTCGTTGACGTCCGGGTCGTCGGTGGGGCCCTCGGCGCCGCAGTTCCACGACCGGTTGTGGCTCTCGCCGTCGTTGTTGTCCTCGCCGTTGGCCTCGTTGTGCTTCTCGTTATAGGACACCAGGTCGCGCAGCGTGAACCCGTCGTGAGCGGTGACGAAGTTGATCGACGCCACCGGCCGGCGACCCGTGGTCTCGTACAGGTCGGCCGACCCCGACAATCGGTAGGCGAACTCGTCGAGGATGGCCGGCTCGCCGCGCCAGAAGTCGCGCACGGTGTCGCGGTACTTCCCGTTCCACTCCGTCCACTGCGGCGGGAAGTTGCCCACCTGGTAGCCACCCGGTCCGACATCCCACGGCTCGGCGATCAGCTTGACCTGGCTCACCGTCGGATCCTGCTGCACGAGTTCGAAAAATGTCGCGAGCCGGTCCACGTCGTAGAACTCACGGGCCAACGTGGAGGCCAGGTCGAAGCGGAAGCCGTCGACGTGCATCTCGGTCACCCAGTAACGCAACGAATCCATGATGAGCTGCAGCGAGTGCGGATGCCCGACGTTGAAGCTGTTGCCGGTGCCGGTGTAGTCCATGTAGTAGCGCTTGTCGTCGTCGACCAACCGGTAGTAGGCGGCGTTGTCGATACCGCGCATCGACAGCGTCGGGCCCAGGTGATTGCCCTCGGCGGTGTGGTTGTAGACCACGTCGAGGATGACTTCGATGCCCGCCTCGTGCAGGGCACGCACCATGGCCTTGAACTCCTGCACCTGCCCTCCCGGCGACGTGGCGCTGGAGTACTTGGGATCGGGCGCGAAGAACGAAATCGTGTTGTAGCCCCAGTAATTCGACAGGCCCTTGTCGATCAGCGTGGAGTCGTTGGCGAAGTGGTGCACCGGCATCAACTCGATCGCCGTGATTCCGATGTTCTTCAGGTGTTCGATGATCACCGGGTGCGCGACGGCGGCGTAGGTGCCACGGATCTGTTCGGGAATGTCCGGATGGGTCTGGGTCAGCCCCTTGACGTGTGCCTCGTAGACCACCGTGTCCGCGTACTCGCGGCTGGGCGGGCGATCGTTGGCCCAGTCGAAGTACGGGCTGATCACCACGGACTTGGGCATGCTGGCCGCCGAGTCGTCGTCATTGCGGCTGTCGGGATCACCGAAGTTGTAGCTGAACAGCGATTGGTTCCAGTCGAACGTGCCGTCGATGGCCTTCGAATACGGGTCGAGGAGTAGTTTGCTGGGATTGCACCGCAGCCCGGCCTCGGGCTCGTACGGGCCGTGGACGCGGTAGCCGTAGCGCTGCCCGGGCTCGATGTTCGGCACGAATCCGTGCCAGACGAAGCTATCGACCTCGGGCAGCCGCACGCGGGTCTCGGTGCCGTCCGCGTCGAAGAGGCACAACTCGACACTTTCGGCCACCTCGCTGAACAACGCGAAGTTGGTGCCGGCACCGTCGTATGTCGCGCCCAATGGATATGCCTTACCGGGCCACACCTCGACGGCGGGCTGAGCGGACTGAGCGGCTGTGCTGGTCATGGCGCACCTCATACCCTACCGAGTGAGTTGTCAAACCGCGCACCGGCAACGCCGCCGGCGTGGCGATATGTGAAATATTCTGGCGGACAGCAGTATTGCGGTTACGCCGAGCATCCCGACGTGGCGGATTTCACGGCCGCAGCATGACCTTCACGGCGCCATCCTGCTTCTTCTGGAAGATTTCGTAGGCGTGCGGGGCCTCGTCGAGGGGGAGCACGTGGGTGGCGAAGTCGTCGACGCCCAGCGGATCCTCGTCGGTGAGCAAGGGCATGATGTCGTCCACCCACCTCTTGACGTTGGCCTGGCCCATGCGCAGAGTGATCTGCTTGTCGAACAGGGTGAGCATCGGCAGCGGATCGGCCATTCCGCCGTACACACCGATCAGCGAGATGGTGCCTCCGCGCCGCACGACGTCGATCGCGGAGTACAGCGCGCTGAGCCGATCCACTCCGGCGGTTTGCATCAGCTTCTTGGCCAGCGCGTCCGGTAGTACCGAGGTCGCCCGCTGGGCCAGCTTGGCCGCCGGGGATCCATGCGCCTCCATCCCCACGGCGTCGATCACCGAGTCCGTGCCGCGCCCGTCGGTCAGGTTCCGGATGGCCTCGCCCAAGGAGCAGTCGAGGTGGCTCAGGTCGATGGTGTGGATGCCGCGCTTCGCGGCACGCGCGAGCCGTTCGGGCACCAGGTCGACGGCGAAGACGCGGTAGCCGAGGTGGTCGGCAATGCGTGCGGCCATGTCGCCGATGGGGCCCAGGCCGAGCACGGCCACCGTGCCACCCTCCGGGATGTCGGCGTAGGCCACCGCCTGCCAGGCGGTCGGCAGCACGTCGGACAAGTAGACGAAGCGCGAATCAGGCGGTCCCACAGGGACTTTGATATGGGTGAACTGGGCCTGCGGCACCCGCAGCAACTGGGCTTGGCCGCCGGGGACTTCGCCGTACAGCTCCGAATAACCGAACAGCGCCGCGCCCATGCCCTGCTCGCGCACCTGGGTCGTCTCGCACTGGGTATACAGCTGCCGGTCGCACATGTGGCAGCTGCCGCAGGAGATCTGGAAGGGGATGACGACGCGGTCACCGACCCGCAGGTCGCCGACGTCCTTTCCGACCTCTCGCACGACGCCCATCGGTTCGTGTCCGAGGATGTCCCCGGGCTTCATGAAGGCGCCGAGGACCTCGTACAGATGCAGATCGGAGCCGCAGATGTTCGTCGAGGTGACCTCGATGATGGCGTCGGTCGGCTGCTGAATTTTCGGGTCGGGCACCGTCTCCACGCGCACGTCGCGTTTGCCGTGCCAGGTGACAGCTTTCATGCCTTGGCGCATACCCGCCTGGTGGACCCTAAAACACCCGGGTTGAGCAGGTCCGTCGCGGGTATCAGACCGTAGTGACCGAACCCGGATTGATCATCGTGGGCAGCGGGCCGGCCGGTGTAGCCGCGGCAGAATCGTTCCGCGAACACAATTCAGACACGCGGATACGGATCTTCAGCGCCGACGTCGACCTGCCGTACGAGCGGCCGCCGTTGAGCAAGGAGTTTTTGCGCGGTGAGGCCGACGAACCGGCCCTGCACCCCGCGCAGTGGTACAGCGATCGCGCGATCGAGGTTGTACTCGATGCCGCCGTGGACCGGTTGGACCTCGAGGGCCGTGCGCTGTACGCCGGCGACGAACGCCACTCGTTCGACACCCTGATCCTGGCCTGCGGCGCCGCGCCGGTGACCCCGCCCTTCCCTGGCGGGAAACGCGCGCGGCTGTTGCGTTCGCTGACCGACGCCATCGCATTGCGCGACGCCGCGGCAAGCGCGGACTCGGCCGTCGTTATCGGCTCAGGTTTCATCGGCTGTGAGGCCGCCGCATCGCTGGCGCTGCGGGGCGTGTCGGTGACTTTGGTTGCCCCCGAGCCGCTTCCGCAGGAACAGCGGCTCGGACCGGAGGCCGCGAGACGGCTGCGCGACCTGGTGACGGACACCGGCGTGCGCCATGTGGGCGGGGCGACCGTGGAGGGGATCACCGACGTGGGTGTGCGGCTGGACGACGGTGTGACCATCGACTGCGATCTGGTGCTCGCGGCCACCGGCGTTGCGCCGCAGAGTCGCATCGCCGCTGAGGCGGGGTTGCCGATCCGCGATTCGCGCATCGTCGTCGGCTCCGACATGCTCAGCTCGGTGCCCGGGGTGTATGCCGCGGGCGACGTCGCGCTGGCGCGGCACGAGGTCGCCGGGCGGCCCCTGGCCATTGAACATTGGCAGGACGCGATGGACCAGGGTGCCATCGCCGGGGCCGGCGCCGCGGGACAGCGGACGAATTGGGATACGGTGCCCGGGTTTTGGACATCCATCGGAGATGCGACAGTCAAGTACCACGCGTGGGGCGACGGCTACGAACGAAGCCGCCTAGTCGAGCATTCCGACGGTTTCACCGTGTGGTACGAGTCGGGCGAGGCGGTGGTCGGTGTGCTGACCTACAACGCCGACGACGACTACGACCTTGGCGAGCGATTGATTTCCGGGCATCGGCCGGCTCCCGTGGCCACGCAGTGACCTCAGCCGATCAGCGTCTGTCGGGGACTCCGGCCGTAAGTGTGCCGGTAGATGTTGGCGAAGCGACCCGGATGGGCAAATCCCCAGTGCGCCGCGACGGCGCTCACCGTGGTCACTCTGGCATCGGCGAGGACGAGTTCGCGGTGTGCGCGATCCAATCTAACCCGCTGTAGATACTGCGTGGGCGTGAGGTCGAGATGGCGGCGGAACACGTACTGCACGGCGCGCGGCGTGGCGTAGACGTGAGCCGCGATGTCCGCAATCGCGATGTCGGCGTGGGCGTGCTCGTCTATGTAGTAGTCCATAGCGTGGCGCAGGAGCGTCGGAACGGCCCCGTTGCGATCCGCAGCGGTCGGTTCGGTGAGCGCGTTGTTGGGAAACACATTCAGCACGCCGGCGGCGAGGTGTGCCATCGCGGTCCCGACCAGTAGTTCAGACGGTTTAGTCTCCGCTGTGGCCAGCGAGCGGACGTAGTCGATGAGCGCGCTGAGCTGCCGGGCGGCGGCCTGTGAGACGGGGCGATGGCTCGTCAGTTGGATGCGCGTCTCACTGGCATTCGGTGCCGTCGTGGCAACTCTTTCCAGCTGAGCCGCGTCGAACATCGTTACGTCATAATGCGTTTGGCACACGCGGCCCGAGTACGACACGTCCGGTAGGGCGAGCAGCGCTAGATCACCTGGGACGAAAGCGTCGGCCGCCTCGCCGAATCGGTTCATCTCGATGTGTCCAGAATGTACGCGGCACAGACAGATTCGATGCAGCGGCGCCGCGGAGTAGGTCATGTCGTGACTGAAGGCGAGATCGTCCACATTGACCGGGCCGAGCCAGCGCCGTGTCACGCGGGCGCGCGCATCGCTGCCGTCGGCGCGGATTCGGATGGGTCCGTAGGCGTGGCTGAGAAATCGCTCGATCAGATCCGAATCGCAGCTGTCGAAGTCGAGATCCTCCATGCACACCCGATTCCAGTATCGCGTCCCGATGCACGCAAAGATCGTACTATCGGCCCGCGGAACGCCGATTGTCCGCGTGCGGCGTGGATTCGGTTCGCGCCATCGCTCAACGCTGTTTACAGACAGGACATTTCGCAGTCTGCGACCGACCATGGCCTGCGTTCGAAGGCATCATTCATTTCGCATTCTGGATACCTCCGGGAGATCCGCTTCGCTCTACGGACCTTCGGTGTCAACCCTTTCGTCGGTGATCGGCAGCCCTACCAGAGACAACACGTGGTGGGCGATCCCGCCCGGCGGTGCCACGAGCCGGCACACGCTGCCCTGGCGGGTGGCACGCTGGTACGCCTCGGCGAGCACGCTGACGCCGGCGGAGCCCAGAAGTGTCACCGCGCTCAGGTCGACACATATCGGGTCGGCGCCGGCGTGAGTACGCATCGAGAGGAATTCGGTCAGCGCCGCGGCGGCGAACGTATCGACGTCGCCGGCCACCATGACGTACCCGTCTTCACTGACCCCGACCTCGAAGGTGTACGCCGGCCGCGCGGCCGATGTCTCCGGCGCGGTGGCCGGATCGGTCACGATGTGTGCGTCGGTGGTCAGTCGATAGACCAAAGTGGCTGTGGTGCCGCTCTTGTCGTGACGCACGGTGGTATCGGAGACCAGGTTCTGAGCGATCGACAGGCCGCGTCCGCGATTCGCGCCCGGGACCGGGTCCGCGCTCCATGTGCCGCGGTCGGAGACACAGGCGCGCACTTTGCCGTCGGCGCCCAACACCGCATCGATCGTCACATCGCCGGGAATCGTAGTGGCATAGGCGTGTTCGACTGAATTTGCGACGAACTCACTGATGGCGTGCTCGAGAGCGCCACGGCTCGTACGGGCGCCGCCGAGCATGTCGATCCAGTCGCGCAGTCGGTTCCGGATCGATCGTTCGGCATTGCGGTCCGCAAGTACCGAAACGTGCAGCGGCGGGGGCGCGGTGCGACGCTGAGCGGCCAGCATGGTGACGTCGTCGTTGTAGCCGCTGGTGCGCAACAACAGTTCCAACGCCTCCGAGCACAGCCGCTCCATGGGCCGCCGCGCCAGGTCGAGCGGAAACGCTTCCCCGCCAAGGACTCGAGCCGCTACTTCGGCGACCTCGACGCTGCTGGCCGCCGGGGTACGGCCGGGCCGCTCGATGATCCCGTCGCTGTAGAGCAGCAACACGTCGCCGACTTCGAGACGTGCGGTCCCGGTGGCGAAGCCACGGCCGCTGCCCAACGGGCCCGCGCCCGTCGGCTCCAGGTACCTGGGTGCCTCGTCCGCGGCGATCAGCAGCGGCGGCGGATGGCCGGCAGTGCAGTATTCGAACTCGCCGGTGATCGGATCCAGCCGCGCCACACAGAGCGTCGTTGACTTCGCCCCTCCCACGTCGGAGGCGAAATGATCTACTGCCGACAAGGATTCGACGATGTTGCCGTCGATCTCCAGCTGCATCCTGGTGACCGCGCGCAGCTGTCCCATCACCGCGGCGGCCTCCACCCCGTGGCCCACGACGTCGCCCAGGATCAGCACGATGCGCCCGGCGGAATCGGCAATGGCGTCGAACCAGTCACCGCCGGCCGCCGTGTCCTCGGCCGCAACCAGGTATGCCGCGGCGATCTCGGCGCCCGGCAGTACCGGTACCACCGGGGACAGCAACGCCCTCTGCATCACAGTGGCCGAGTCGCGCAGGGACTCGTAACGCCCGGCGATTTCCTGCGCCCGCTTCTCGGCGGCCAACCGCATCCGCACCTGCGCGGTGCTGTCGCTGCCGACGACCACCACGCCCACGATGCTCCCATCGGGTGCGCACTGGGGCACGGCGGCGATGTTGAGGAACTGCTCCCGAACGCCCGACCCGTCCAGATCGACCTGTACGCGCAGTTCGGAGACGTCGAATGGTTCGCCGGTCTGGAAGACCCGGTCATAGATGTCGATGATCCCCAGGCCGCGAAGTTCGGGCGCTACTTCCTCGATCGTGCGACCGAGCTGGGCGCCGCGAGGGTAGTAGGCGCGGAACGCGGCATTGCAGCTCACCAGAAGGTGATTCGGCCCTTCGAGCGTGCACAGCACCACGGGCGTGGCGTCGTACGCCTTGCGCACCACTTCCGAGTCGCCGATCAGGCGGTCCCAGTCCTCGTCAGCCGTCATCCCGATGGTTGTCTTTCACGCTCCAACAAATTCCGTATAGCCACCCTAGCCGCAACATATCTCGTCTTCGCGGGATCGATGGGTTCACCTCGTATCGGTTTAATTGCGCTACGAGCCGGGCAATCGGCCGTTGTGGAACGCGAAAACAACGACGACATGCTGGACCAGTCGGAGAGCCTGGATTCCGACGAGGTGCGTAACAACGACGGCGACGAGGTGGCCGACCCGCCCGATGCCTGGATCGAAGCCGACGTGCACGAGTCGCTCGATGAAAAGCTGGCGGCGGAAAACCCCGAGGACGGACCCGGTGGGGAACCCGCGCGGGACGCGCACGACGCCGGGGAGGGTGGTGCGCTCGAGGTGGTCAGCGACGACGAACTGGACCGGATCGATCCGGAAGCCCATGGTCGTGAAAAGGGCCAGATCGACGGGACACCCGAGGACGGCGAATCGTTCTTCACCATCGAGAATTAGCCGCTCGCCGAATTCTGCTTCCTCTGCACTGACGTTTATCGCGTATCTGGCCGGGTATGCGATTTGCAACGTTAGGAAGCTGATCACTATGAATTCCGGCAGAGCCCAGGCACCTTCGCGGACGGTACACCGTCGGCGAAGCATCCAATCCGTCGCCTTGGCGGCCAGCTGTCGCGCGTTTGTCAAGAATGCGGTGCGGGTTTGGGCGCTGCGGCCAAATCTCAACTGGCCGTTCGCCGCGATCGATTCCCTCGCCGGTGTCATGCCGCGAGGCGGGCGAGCGACATTCAAGAGGGTCAAGCTCCCCCACTGTGAGGCGGAGTTGGTTTCCGCGCACGGGGTTTCGCGATCGCGCGCGGTGCTGTACCTGCACGGCGGCGCATTTTTGGCCTGCGGACTCAACACACACCGATCGCTGGTGGCTAGGCTGTCCCGCGAGGCGGATGCCGTCGTCCTCAACGTCGGATACCGCATGTTGCCCAAGCACGCGGTGGACGATGCCGTCGACGACTGCGCCGACGCGCTGCGGTGGCTCGGCAGCCACGGCTATCCGCCCAGCAGTGTCGTTATCGCCGGCGATTCTGCGGGCGGGCTATTGGCTTTCATGTTCACGCTGGCCACAATCGACGCCGGCGGGCGCGCGCCCGCCGGGATAGCGACCGTCTCGCCGCTCACCGACCTGGGCACCTCTCGGCGCCTGGAGCACCCCAACGCCCGTCGATGTGCGATGTTCGGCAGCGGCGTGCTACCGATCTTTGCCAAGTACGTCGACCAATGTCATCGGCGGCTGAATCCCGAGGGACCGCACCGGCCACTCGTGCCGCCCGTCGACGCCGACCTGTCCCAGATGCCCCCGGTCGCGATTCATGCCGGCGCCGACGAATTGTTGCTCCACGACGCGGAATTGATGGCGGCGCGGCTGCAAGCCGCGGGGGTTCGGTGCGACTTGCACGTGTGGGAGGGTCAGATCCACGACTTCCCCTTAGCCGCAGACATTTTGCCGGAGGGGCGCCGCGCGATCCGTTACCTGGGCAACTTCGTCAGTCAGGTGACCGTTCCGCGCAAACCGCAGAGAGTGTCCACCAGCCCGGCGGCCTGAGGCACTTACGCCGTCTTGGCCAGGGCTGAGCGAGACGCGTTGCCGCCCTTGGCCGCTCGCCCGATCATCAGTCGGGTCGCTCTCTCCAGGATCTCCTGCGCGTCGTTCGGGTGGCGGGCACGCTCCGCGCGGCGTATTGCGGAGGCGATGGTTACCCCTTGTTCGTAACCGGTCACGACGCGCGGATCTACGTATGAGCCACGCGCGACCGCCGGGGTGTTGCCCAGTTCCTCGGCGACCTCTCGCATGACGGCGGCCTCCACCCTCTTGGCCACCCGGCGCGATACGGCAGCGTCTGCGTCGGCGAACGCCGCGGCGCCCAACACCGTTCCGTGCCAGGTGCGCAGGTCTTTGACGGTGTATTCATCGCCGACCAACTCCTTGAACCGCGCGTTCAGATCCTCAGCCCGGACCTCCGACCATCGGGATCCGGTGCGACACACCAGGAGCCGCTCCGATGCGGTACCCCGTCGCTGCAGCGCCCGAACCGCCCGGACCACTTGGGCATCCTCGATCTCGAGCGTGCGCTGCACTCCGCTCTTGGCCGGGTAGTCGAACTTGACAGCGTCGCGTCCCACCGTGACGTGCTGACATTGGAGCGTGGCGATGCCGTAGGACTCGTTCTCCTCCGCATACCGTTCACCACCGGCGCGGAAGTACCCCCTGTCAAGCAGATACAGCGCGAGCGCCAGCACCCGGTCACGGGTCAGACCCCGGCCGGCGAGATCTTTAGCGATCTGTTGCCGCCACCGCGGTAGTTCCTTGGACATCTCGAGAACGCGGTCGAACTTTTCTTCCGCGCGTTCCTGCTGCCACGCCTCGTGATAGAGATACTGGCGCCGTCCGGCCGCGTCGGTGCCGACGGCCTGAATGTGTCCGTTGGGGTGCGGGCTGATCCACACCTTCTTCCACGCCGGTGGAATCACCAGATCCTTGATCCGTTGCAGGGTGTCGGGGTCAGAGACCGGATCGCCCTGCGGGTCGCTGTAGGCGAACCCCTTGCCGCAGCGCCTGCGCGCAATTCCCGGGCCACTGACCACGCTGCGCCGTAGCCGCATGTCCGTCCCCACTTCCGTTGACTTACCAGAAGTTACCCGCACGGAGGATCGTTCATACCTGCGCGCCGCAGATGCGGCGCGCAGGTATGACTTACAGGGTCAGGCCAATAGGTCAGCCGGCCATGAACTCGTGGTAGGCGGACTCCAGACCCGGCGACAGCGCTGTCACGTTGCACTGGCGCTCGGTGTCCCCGATGGGCGCCAGGATTCCGCGCAGGTCGGTGTACTCCTGCGGGTGGGCGGTGAAGTAGCTGCGCAATCCCGCGGCCGCCTGCGGACGCGGTTGACCGTAGGCCGCCATTACCGCCTGGTTGGCGCCCGGGTGGCCGTCCAGGTAGGAGCGCGCCGCGCCGGTCACTGACGAGACGGTGGCGTTGACGCCTTCCGGACTGCAATCGGCGGCCGCGGCCGCCGAAGGCGCGCCGACGATGCCGATGGCCAATCCCCCGAGCAGACAGCCTGCGCTGATGCCGGCGATGCGGCGACGTGCGGGCACACTGCTGAATTTCATGATTTGTCCTTCGAATGGTGAATTGAACTCGAATCGATCATGGAGGTTCCCGATCCCCCGAAATCCAAAGTAACCGAATCGAAACCGCGTCAATCTTGTGTTCGCGCTGGACGAAACGGCGCAGGCGGGCCATCAAGTGTCATGCGCCACCCGAATAAGCCCTTTTTGCTAAGCGGACAACCAGAGGGCCGCGACAAAGCTGAGAATTCTCAGAAATTTGGCCTGGTTCTTAGGGAATCGTGACGATCCATCGTAACCAAACCGTGATCCACCCGCGCATGACAAGTTAACTCCTGAGGTTGGTGCGACAGCGCCGGGGTGAGCCATGACACATGTTTGAGTGGGCGGTCACCCGGAAACCCTGCCCGAAGCGGGAAATCCTGGGACGCAACGACGCGACCGGTTCGCGGTTTCGTCTCAGGTGCCGCTGGCTGTGTGGAGTCGAAAACTGAGCGCTCGCAGCCTCGTAGAAGCGATGACAGGGAGGAATTCATGGGCGAGAAGAGTGGACCCCAGGAAGCGGTCGAAGGCGTCGTGGAAGGCGTCAAGGGCAAGGCCAAGGAAGTGATCGGCGCCGTGACGGGCCGCGACGACGTCAAGCGTGAGGGCGAGGCCCAGCAGGACAAGGGTGAGTCCCAGCGCGACGCCGCCAAGAAGGAAGCTGAGGCGGACTCCGCCCGCGGCGCCGCCAAGGCGGCCGAGGAGCGGCAGAAGTCCAACCAGTAACTGTTGGTCGACATGGCCCCAGCCCGGCGATCGGGCTGGGGCCATGTGCTTTCCAGGTGCTTTCAGCTAGGTCCGTCGGGTTCAGCTAGGTTCTGAACACGATCGCCATGACCGCGATGTCGGTGAGCAGGATCGCCAACCCGCACAACGGCACCGCCAGGCCCCACCGACGCGACGCGCTGAAAATGCTGACGGCAATGGTCACTACGGCCACCACGGGCGCGCCGTAGAGCAGAACGCCGTAGAGCAAGCCACTCGGCCCCAGGTTGGGGCATTGGGTGCTGCTGCACGCGGCCACGCTCATCGCCGCACCGATCCCGAAGATCATCACGGCCGCGGCCGCGGGCACGGTCAGTAGCACGAGTCCCCAGGTCACCCACACCCGTCGTCGGCTTATCCCGGTCTCGCTCTGCGCAGTCTCTGTCTCTTGCAGACTCATTACGTCCTCTCCGGTAGAAATTCGCGGACCGATCACGCGTCGTACGCCGGGTACTTCTGCTGCTTCAGCGTGCGTGCCAGATGGGCCGCATTGCGGGCGGCCGCGGCGGTGGCCGAGGAGATCTGCTCTGGCACTTCGTCGAGGTCGTTGTAGTCCGCGGTTTCCATCGCCGCACCGTTCCAGTAGGTGCAGCCCTGCGCCGGAATACTGAAGCCGATGTCGTTGAGCGCTTGGAACACGTCGGCGACCACTTTGTGCGCGCCGTCCTCGTTGCCCACCACGCTGACAATCGCGACCTTGCCGACCATCGCCGGGGTTCCGTTGTCGTCCGTGTTGGACAACTCGGCGTCGAGGCGTTCCAGGACGCGCTGCGTGATGCTCGACGGATGGCCCAGCCACACCGGTGTGCTGAGCAGCAGGATGTCAGCATCCAGCACCTTGCGACGGATCTCCGGCCAGTCGTCGCCGGGGCCCATGTCGTCCTCGACGCCCGGCGCGATCGCGTGGTCCACGCAGCGGATCAGCTCGCACTCGACGTCGCTGCGCTTCAATTGCCCGATCACGTGTTCGGCCATCAGCGCGCTGCTGGATGGCGCGGGATTCGGCTTGAGGCTGCAGACCAGCGCCACCGCTCGCAGGGCCGGCTTTGTCTCCTCGACCATTACGGGGTGATACCCGCCGATCACCCGGCAAAACGCGACGCCGTCTGAGCTACCGGGTCTTGGCTGGTTTGGACGGGCGTCGACGCGGCTTCGGCTGCGGACTGGAGAGGATGCGACGTGTGGCGGTGTCAAGCTGGTCGGCGACCTGAGCGTAGGACATGGTGCCACTGGCCGCGCGGACCATCACTCCGACATAGATCAGCTCGAGTAGCTCGACGGATTCCGCGTCCGCGTCCTCCCCCACCGCCGAGAGCAGAAGGTTGCGGACGAAGCGGCCCATCTGAATCCGAAGCAGTTCCACATCCGGATCGCCGCTGTTCATCGTGACGGCGACCGCATGGGCCAGGGCAGGCTCATCGCTGACGATGAACGCCAGGTCACGCAGCACGCCCGCGACCCGCTCCACCACGTCGGATTCGCCCACGGCCGGCTCGATGCTCGACATACGCCGCCAGAAAACCTCGGCGATCAGGTGTTCCTTGGACGAGAAATACGTATAGGCCGTCGCACGCGCCAGCCCGGCCTGAGCGGCCACCGCCTGCAGGGTCAGCTCCTGGTAGCCGACGTCGCGCAGCACCTCGAGGGTGGCGCTGCCGAGTTTGAGGACGGTGTCGGCGCGCTTACCGGTGAACCGGCGCCGCGCCGACTCGACCGACATACCGTTGGACATGTGTCTAGACGCTACTACATCCACGCGTCCAGCGCGCTAGCCGAGAATCGGGAAGCGACGCTCGGCGGCGAGTTCGTCGAGCCCAGCCTGCATGACCTCGCGCACGTAGGCGTCGACGGCTGCGACGTCCGGGTTTCTGCCGAACTGCTTGCGGATGTCGATCGGCTCGAGGACCTTGGTCACGATCTTGGCGGGCAGCGGAAGATTCGGCGGCAGAACGAAAAGGCTTGCACCGAAAGGAAAGCCCACCGTGATCGGAACAATTTTCGCCCGGCCCAGACGCGCGATGGGCCCCAGGAGCTTCGCCAGCGAGGTGCCGCGCGTCAGGAACAGCTGCGTTTCCTGGCCGCCTATGGAGACCATCGGGACAATTGGCACACCCGCCTCGATCGCCGCCCGCACGTAACCGGTGCGACCGTTGAAGTCGATGACGTTGCGCGTGGCCGTCGGCCGGTAGGCGTCGTAGTCACCGCCCGGGAACACCACGACGATGCCGTCGCTGCGCAGTGCGCTCGCCGCGTTGTCGTGGTTGGCCGGAATGAAACCGATGCGCCGCAGAAAGTTTCCGATGGGGCCGACCATGATCATGTCGTGGCTCAGCGTGTAGATCGGACGGCTGTACCCACGCTCGGCGTACCAGTCGATAGCGAAAACCGGCACGTCGAATGCCAACTGACCGCCGGAGTGGTTGGAAACCACCAGCGCGCCGCCCGCGGGCATGTTGTCGAGGCCGTGCACCTTGGAGCGGAAGTAGCGCTTGAGCACGGGTCGGATGATCCCCATGACGCGCTCGGTGAGGCCCGGGTCCCATTTCGCAATCTCGGCTGCGTGGATGTCGGTGTCGGTGGTGCTCATGCTGTCCTTCCGTAGCGGTCCAGTCAGGCCACGCTGGCCTGGCGGTTATCGAGAAGCATTGCCGCCGATCGGATTTCACCGAACTCGTAGATCATCGCATCGGTGACCTCGTGCGCATCGGCAAGCGTCACCGCGTCGGACAGCACCGAAATGTTGAGCTGGTCGGCATAACTCCACACGGTGATATTCAGTCCGCTGCCCGCGACCAGCGGGCCCACGGAGTAGAACTCGGCGACCTTCGCTCCGGCGACCGTCACGAATTCGCGCGGGCCAGGGACGTTGGAAACGATCAGATTCTGCATCTTGTTGTGCGAGTTGGTGCGTGCCATCCAGCCACTGAGCAGCCGTGCCAAATTGGGCGGCATGTAGGCGAACCAGCGCGTCCAGAGTTCGGGGCCTTGCAGGGCATGCGTCCGCTTGGCGGCGATCGCCGCGTCATGGCTGTGTTCGACCCGCAGCAACGGGTCGTCGACATCGGCGGGCAGCGCGACCGCAATCTGGGTGAAGTTGTTCCCCGCCGCTCTCCCCGGCGCCGCGTCGAGGCAGACCGGGACCATCGCCACCAGGGGGGAGTCGGAGCGGCCGTCGTAGCGGTGTCGCAGTTCCCGGGCGGCACCGGCGCTCATGGCCAGAACCAAATCGTTTACCGTGCAGCCCAATTCCCGGGTCACCTGCTTGATGTCGGCGAACGGCATACTGGCCGTTGCGAACTGGCGCCCGGTGGTCAGCCGGTGATTCATGAAGGACTTCGGGGCCTTGACGGGCTCGGCGGCGTGGCTGCGCCTGCCGCGGCGGACCCGGCGCACACCGGCCGCGGTGTAACGCAAGAGGTCCGGCAACTCGACGATCTGCCGGACATGGTCAAGGGTGGCGTCCCAGAGGAGTCGGGTCCTGGTTGGAAGCGCATCGGATTCGGGAGCATTCACGCTTTCCGGCCGGTCCACCGCGCCGGCAAGCAGATTCGCCGTCGCGACTCCGTCGGCCAGCGCATGATGGATCTTGGTGACGACGGCGAACCGCCCGTCTGCCAGACCGTCGACCACGTAGATCTCCCACAGCGGGCGGCTGCGGTCCAGCGGCCGCTCGATCAGCTTGGCGATTACGTCGTCCAGCTCGCGCCGCCCGCCCGGGGCCGGTAAGCGCAGTGGCCGCACGTGATACGCGAGATCCACCGGACAATGCTCCCGCCACATCGGGCGGTGGAACGCGTAGGGGGTATCGACGAGGACCCGTCGCAACGGTTCGAATCGATGTAGGCGCCGACGCAGGACCTCGCGGACCGTGTCCACCGAGAAGCCGGCGGCCGGCGCGTCGACGATCGCGACTTTAACCGTGTGCATGGGCACGTTGGCGGCCTCGGTGTAGAGCATCATCGCGTCCGAACCGGTGAGTCGTTGCACTGTATGGCCCCTTCGTAGAAGAAGATTCGATGCCGCCCTTGCTACTGCACATTTGTCGATGCCGACGCACGCGAACGTCTTTGTCACCGCGCTGCACAGCTACGTGTACCGGAGTGCCCCGAACGAATAGCGGGTGAGAATCACGTTACCCAGGAAAATGGACAGCTGTCTAGACGTAGAGATAGACGAAGGTGTGCAATGCGTCACAGGCTGGACAAGCGTTCCGGATCAGCCGCTTGAGCTGCTCAGCCCGACAACGAGATTGATGGTGACCGCCAGGATCACCGCGCCGAAGAGGTAGGAAAGCACTGCCTGGCACAGGACGATGGCGCGCAGTCGTCCCGTCTCCAGGCTGGTGTCGGACACCTGGTAGGTCATCCCGATGGTGAACGCGAGGTAGAAGAAGTCCACGAACCGCGGCTGCTCTTTTCCGTTGAAGTTGATCCCCCGCGCCGCGTTCGAGTAGTAGACGTCCGCGTAACGGACGGCGAAGACCGTGTGGATGACACACCACGCCGCGACGATGCTCACCACTCCGACCGCCGCGGCGACCTGCTTTTCCACCCCGGACTTCGAGCCCGCGACAAGCAAGTGCCCGACACCGGCCAGGCTCGCTACGCTCGCCGCCAGGATGATGCCGTCGGTGACCCATCCCCTCGGCGGGTCCTCGGGCCCGACGTGCCGGCGTGTCTGTTCGGCGTCCATCGGCAGAGCGACCCTCCAGGTCCACGCGAGGTAGACGGACGCCGCCGCGATCCATCCGACCGCCGGCGCGTACCGCCATCCCGTCGTGCAGCCAAGCGTCAGCGCAACGACGACGCCGACCACCAATGCCACGATCAGGCGGATTACGACGCGCTTCTGCCACTGCGACCGAGTTTGGTACTCCATATCGCAAACTAAACACCGCCGCTTGGTCGCCGGGCAGGTATGCCGTCGCGATGACTCTGCGTCTACCGCCCATTAGTACGAGTAACCACCACACTCAACGCATAGTCAGCACGGCACGAGCGCGGGGCTGGGTAGTTTGGACGTTGACGATGGATCGCCTCGGGAACTTATCGCCCGGCTGTGACGACTTGTGGGCGACGGGTTCATAGGAGGTGAAGGGCCACGATGTCGATGACCGCGGCAACGGACACGCAGGCAGCGGGGGTGCGGCAGGTACAACTCGAGATCACCGGCATGTCCTGCGCCGCCTGCGCAAAGCGCGTCGAAAAGACGCTCAACAAGCTGCCGGGGGTTCAGGCAAGCGTGAATTTCGCCACCCGGGTCGCCACCATCGACGCCGACGAGGACACCTCGTCCGACACGCTGTGCGAGGCGGTTCACCAGGCGGGCTACGAGGCGGCGCTGCGCGAGACGGACGCCGCCCACGATGACGTCGACCCCGACGAGGAGAACGCGCGTGGCCTGCTGGTCCGGCTGGCTGTCGCGGCGGTGCTGTTCGTGCCCGTCGCCCACTTGTCGGTGATGTTCGCGGTGCTGCCCAGCACTCGGTTCACGGGCTGGGCTTGGGTGCTGACGGCGTTGGCCCTGCCCGTCGTGACGTGGGCGGCGTGGCCGTTCCACCGGGTGGCGATGCGTAACGCCATGCACCACGGCGCCTCCATGGAGACCCTGATCTCGGTGGGTATCACCGCCGCGACGATCTGGTCGCTGTACACCGTCTTCGGCCACCATCAGTCCGCCGAGCCAAGGGGCGTCTGGCAGGCGTTGCTCGGCAGCGACGCCATCTACTTCGAGGTCGCCGCCGGGGTCACGGTGTTCGTGCTGGCCGGGCGATATTTCGAAGCACGCGCCAAATCGAAGGCGAGCGGCGCGCTACGCGCCCTGGCGGCGCTGAGTGCAAAGGACGTCACCGTCCTGCAACCGGACGGGTCGGAGATGGTGCTCCCGGCCGACGAACTCAAAGAGGGTCAGCGCTTCGTGGTGCGGCCGGGGCAGACGATCGCGGCCGACGGTCTCGTCGTCGACGGATCTGCAGCGGTGGACATGAGCGCGATGACCGGCGAGGCCAAGCCGGTCAAGGCGGCTCCGGACACACACGTCATCGGCGGCACCACGGTGCTCGACGGCAGGCTGATCGTGGAGGCCGCCGCGGTGGGCGCCGACACGCAGTTCGCCGGCATGGTCCGGCTGGTCGAGCAGGCACAGGCACAGAAGGCCAACGCCCAGCGTCTGGCGGACCGCATCGCGTCGGTCTTCGTCCCCTGCGTGTTCGCCATCGCGACCCTGACCGCGGTGGGATGGCTGATCGCCGGCGGTGGAACCGATCGGGCGTTCTCGGCCGCGCTGGCCGTGCTGGTCATCGCCTGCCCCTGCGCCCTCGGGTTGGCGACCCCGACCGCGATGATGGTGGCCTCCGGTCGCGGCGCACAACTGGGCATATTCCTCAAGGGCTACAACTCGTTGGAGGCCACCCGGGCCGTCGACACCGTCGTGTTCGACAAGACCGGCACCCTGACTGTGGGCCGGCTGACGGTCAGTGCGGCAACGCCGGCGCCGGGCTGGGACGCCGACGACGTGCTCGCCGCCGCCGCCACGCTGGAATCCGCGTCCGAGCACGCGGTCGCGCTCGCGATCGCGGCATCGGCGACACCGCGAGGCATCCTCGCCGACTTCCGCGCGGTGCCGGGGCGCGGAGTCAGCGGCACGGTGGACGGGCGGTCGGTGCGCGTCGGCAAGCCCGCCTGGATCACATCCGCGGGCGGCCGAGACGTGGATGCGGCGCTGCTCGAGGCCCGAAACAGCGCCGAATCGCGGGGCGAAACAGCGGTATTCGTCGAGATCGACGGCGAGGTCTGCGGTGTGATCGCGGTGGCGGACGCCGTGAAGGACTCGGCGGCCGATGCCGTGACGGCTCTGCACGCGCGCGGTTTCCAGACCATGCTGCTGACCGGCGACAACCCGGCCTCGGCGGCGGCGGTGGCCGCCCGGGTCGGCATCGACGAGGTGATCGCCGACATCCTGCCCGAGGGCAAGGTCGAGGTCATCGAGCAATTGCGCGACCGCGGGCGCGTGGTTGCGATGGTCGGCGACGGCATCAACGACGGGCCCGCGCTCGCGCGGGCCGACCTGGGCATGGCCGTCGGGCGCGGCACCGATGTCGCCATCGGCGCCGCCGACATCATCCTGGTCCGCGACGACCTTGCCGTCGTGCCCCTGGCGCTGGACCTGGCCGCCGCGACGATGCGCACGGTGCGGCTCAACATGGTCTGGGCCTTCGGGTACAACATCGCGGCCATCCCGATCGCGGCGGCCGGGCTGCTCAATCCGATCGTCGCCGGTGCAGCGATGGCGTTCTCGTCGTTCTTCGTCATCTCGAACAGCCTGCGGCTGCGTAACTTCGGCTCCTGACCGGCTACCGCTGCCGGTTGCGCGACAACTCGCGCAGCATCGCGTTGTAGGCGTCGAATTCGTCATCGCCGTAGCCGGAGTCGGCATGCCGATCCGACCGCGACGCGGTGCGCCGATCCTCCCGCGCCCACTGCGCGACCAGGGCGGCGACGACCAGAATCACCGGCAGTTCGCTCGAGCTCCAGGCGATCGCCCCGCCGAGATGCTGGTCGCTGCTGAGGCTGGACAGCCACGGCAGGCCGACGTAGCGGTAGAACTGGCCGCCGAGAACCGAATTCATGGTCATGGTCGCGATGCCGAAGAACGCGTGAAACGGCATCACCGCCAACAGCAGTCCGAGCCGGCCCAGGAAGGGCAGCCGCCGGGGCCCGGGGTCGATCCCGATGATGCCCCAGAAGAACAGGTAGCCGACCAGCAGGAAGTGCAGGCTCATCAGCTCGTGGCCCCAGTGGTAGCGCACCAAAGTGTCGAAGACCGGCGTGAAGTACACCAGATACGGCGAGGCCACGAACAGCACGAAAGCGATGACGGGATGCGACAGGAACGCGGTCACCTTCGAGTGCACCAGCCACTGGATCCACTCCCTGGGCCCCGGCGGTTGGCCGGTCCCAGCGGGCGTCAGCGCGCGCAACGCCAGAGTCACCGGTCCGCCCAGCACCAGCAGCACGGGAACGAACATGTTCAAGGTCATGTGCTCGGCCATGTGGACGCTGAACATCGCCGACCCGTAGGCCTTCACCCCGGATCCAGTGGTGAAGGTCACCGCCAGACACCCCGCCGTCCATGCGAGCAGGCGCCCGACGGACCAGTCGTCGCCGCGTCGCCGCAACCGGAGGTAGCCCAACGCGTAGACCGCGGCCAGGATCAGCGCACCCGCGCCGAGGAACGTGTCGAAGCGCCACACCGTCAGGATCCGCAGCACGCTGGGCGGATTCGGCAGGACATACCCGAGGAACACGTCCCATGTCGTGAACCGGTGCGCCAGCAGCCGCGGCGCAGTCTGCGTCGCCATCGACGACACCAGTGCCACCGCCGCGATGCTCGTCAGCGCGCCGACCGATCGCGACGGGCCGCGTCGCGACGACATCAGCGACCTCAGGTCCGTCAGCCAGGTGAACATCAGCAACGCGGCGGCGGCGGCGCCGGCGCGGCCGTACGCGGTCCCGGCCAGGTTGCCCGGACCGGCCAATATCCACCAAAGCAGCGCTCCGTAGCCGAGAACGACGGCGCCCATAACCGTTTCGAGAAACAGCACGCGACGCGCGAGCGCGGTGGCGGGCGGGCCGATCGCGGCCGCGACCTTGACCCCCGCCAACCCGGCAAGCGCTGCCGCGAACACGATGACCGCACTCGTCGCGTAGTCGTGGTTGGGGCCCTCCCCCGCGTTGCCGGTGAGCGGAAGGGCGACGACGCCGATGAGGGCCGGCACCAGCAGCACGACATGCATGACCCACCGCACCGACAGCCGGGCGCATACCGCCACGGCCACGGCGCCGAGCACGACCGCGACCCAGCCCCGCGCCATCTCGGAAGCGCCGATCGCGTCACCGACGGCACCGCGGCCGAGTAGCCGGACGACCGAGACGCCCGCGTCGCTGGCCGCCTGCACCGGCACCATTGCGATCGCGATGAACGCCCACAGCGCCGACGTCCGCTCGATCAGCAAATGCGTCGCGAACGCCCGCTCGTCGATGACCCCGTCCCCGTCGGGTTCCGCAACGACGACGACGTAGAGCAACCCGCCGAAGCAGACCGCACCGGCCAGGGCCGCTATGAAGTAGCCCAGCGGCTCGGCCGCCGCGGTCAACACACCCGGGTATGCCTCGCCCTTCGCGTCGTAGACACGATGCCCGGAGGCGAGCGCGTAGCAGGCCAGACCCGCCAACGCGGCAACACAACCGGCGGCCAGCCACGGCAGCACACCGGTTCGGACCGCCGGGCGCGACGGACGTGTCTGGCTTGAGTGCACCGCGTCAGCCTACGAGTGGCCCGGCGTGGCGAATTCGACCAGTGTCACCGGGGCGCGGAGGCGGCCGAGGAGCGGCATCCGGTAGGCCAGCGGAACGGCCCACCGCAGCAGCTTGCCGCGACCGGGCGGTCCGGGCAGCTCGCGCACCGCGCGGACGCCGGGAATGGCGCGCAGCTCGTCGTATTGGTTAGCGGTGAACGAGAACGGCATCGGGGGCGCCGTGTAGTGCTCGCTGAGTTTGAAGCCGCGTCGCTGCGAATACACGCTCAGCAGTCGGGGGATGCTGTCGAAGAGCAGCCGGCCGTCGGGAAATCGTGCGGCGCAGGCTTTGATCAGGTCGAACACCGCGTCGCGCTGCAGGTATTGCAGTAGACCCTCGGCGGTGATCAAGACGCCGTCGGCGTCGTCGACCTGGTCCATCCACGAGTAGTCGAGTGCGGACTGCGCGCGGTAATGCAGCCGCTCGGATGACGGCAGCAGCTGTTGGCGCAGCCGCACGATGGGTTCGAGGTCCACCGAGAGCCAGGTCAGTTCGCCGTTGTCAAGCCGCCAGAAGCTGGTCTGCAGCCCCTCGGCCAGCGCGATCACGGTGGCGCGCGGGTGCGACGCCAGGTACTCCCGGGTGCCGTTGTCGAACGCCAGGGCCCGCAGGGCGGTCGCTTGGTGCAGGCGCCCGAAATGGTGATAGTCGTAGTCGATGCCGTCGCGCAGGGCGATCGCCATCGGGTCGGAGATGAGGCCGTCGGGCCGGGCGGCCTCGGTCGCGCGCTGATGCAGTGTGAGCAGCGCGGTTTCGGATATGCCGCCGAGATGACGGGCATCGACGCCTGGCATGGCTCCACCCTAATCGCGCGCCGCGGGAACTTTCCGCGTCCGCCGGACGACTAACACCGCGAGTGGGGCGCCGGAAGTGGCCAAGCACCACGAGTCCGGTAGCCCGTGCGAGGAGGTGGAGCCCTGACCGCGCCGATATGGATGGCGATACCTCCGGAGGTGCACTCGGCTCTGTTGAGCGCCGGCGAAGGCCCGGGATCACTACTTGCCGCCGCCGCCCAGTGGCAGCAGCTCAGCACCGAGTACACCCGGACGGCCGCCGAGTTGGGCCAGCTGCTGGCCGAGGTCCAGGGCAGCAGCTGGCAGGGACCTAGCGCCACCCAATATGTGGCCGCGCACGTGCCCTACCTGGCCTGGCTCGAGCAGTCCTCGATCGACAGCGCGGTGCGGGCCGCACAGCACGAAACGGCAGCCGCCGCCTACGGCACCGCCCTGGCAACCATGCCCACCCTGCCCGAACTGGCGGCCAACCACGCGACCCATGCCGTCCTGATCGCCACCAACTTCTTCGGCCTGAACACCATCCCGATCGCCCTGAACGAGGCCGACTACGTCCGCATGTGGGTGCAGGCTGCCCAGACCATGACCACCTACCAGGCCGTCACCGCGGCGGCCGCCGCGGCGACGCCACCCACCCAGCCGGCGCCGACCATCCTGGCGCCCGGCGCCGCGGCCGAAAGCACCCAGCCGCAGATACTGAACTCGATCGGCCAGCTGATCACGGATCTACTCAATTTCATCGCCGACCCGTACAAGTATTTTCTCGAATTCTTCCAACGGCTCGGCTTCAGCCCCGCCACCGCGGTCGTCCTGGCCGTCATCGCCCTGCTGTTGTACGACGTCCTCTGGTATCCCTACTACGCGTCCTATTCTCTTCTGCTGCTGCCGTTTTTCACCCCGGCCCTGAGCGCACTGAGCGCGCTGAGCGCGCTGGCCCTGCTGCTGAAGTGGCCCGACTTCGACGAGCTGCCCGACGACGCCGACTCCGATCCCGTCGCGGCCCTCAGCCCGCGCCTGGATCTCGGGGTTGCGCTGCCGCTTTCCGTCGCCCCCGGTTCCGCCGCCACACCGACCGGCAACCCCGCGCCGACAGCACCCGCCTCCGCGACCGCGACCGCGGCTCCCCCGGCGCCCGGCATCGGCTACGCCGTACCCGGCCTGGTGCCACCGGGCGTCAGCTTCGACCCCACAATCGGCGCGAAATCGCCTGCCAGCATGAGCGATACGGCCGCGGCCGCGGCCGCCGCGAGAACCGTCCCGCTTGAGGCGCGGGCCCGTCGCAAGCGACGCAGCAAGGCCGCGGCGGGCGCCCGCGGTTACCGCGACGAGTTCCTGGACGCGACCGCCACCATGAGCGACGGCGACGCCGATACAGCCGACGCCGCGACCGCCAGCAGCGCAGGCGCTGGCCCCCTCGGTTTTACCGGCACCGCGCCGACACCCACCGGTACCGCGGCCGGCATGATCCGGCTCGCGTCCGAGGACACGGGCACCACCGTTCCGCTGCTGCCGACCACCTGGACAACCGACAGCCTCGACACTCTGGACCAACGATGACGTTGTCCCGCAGTCTGATTCGACTTCGCACACGGCGGCGCGTCCCGCCGTTCGAAAGGTTCGCCAAGAGTCCGTCCAGAATCCGTCAGGCCGCGGCCAGCAACCTTGACGACACCATCCTGGAACTCGTCGAGGAGGTGCGGCATCACGGCTAGGAAGCCGAAAGTCGTGTGAGGGCGCCGTATCCGAGCGCCGGCACGGATCAGTCTGCTAATTGACCGACACAGCAATTGAGGAGAAGACAGCCGATGACGCTCAACGTGAAAGGTGAGGGACTCGGTGCTCAGGTTACCGGGCTCGATCCCAAAAATCTGGACCACATAAGCACCGAAGAGCTGCGTGAGATCGTTTACACGAACAAGCTCGTCGTCCTGAAAGACGTTCACCCGTCGCCCGAGGAATTCATCCGGCTCGGCAGGATCATCGGGGAGATCGTTCCCTACTACGAGCCCATGTACCACCACGAGGACCACTCGGAGATCTTTGTTTCTTCCACCCAGGAGGGCCAGGGAGTCCCGAAGACGGGGGCGTTCTGGCATATCGACTACATGTTCATGCCGGAGCCGTTCGCGTTTTCGATGGTCCTGCCGCTCACGGTGCCGGGAAGCGACCGCGGGACCTACTTCATCGATCTCAATCGCGTCTGGGAATCGCTGCCGGCGGACCAGCGGGACCCGGTCCGGGGAACGTTCAGCACCCACGACCCGCGGCGGCACATCAAGATCCGCCCCAGCGACGTCTTCAAGCCCATCGGTGAAGTCTGGGCCGAAATCAGCCGCACCACACCGCCGATCAAGTGGCCCACGGTGATCAGGCACCCGCACACCGGAGAAGAGATCCTCTACATCTGCGCGACGGGCACCACCAAGATCGAAGACAAGGACGGGAACCTGCTCGACCCGGCGATCCTGCAGGAACTCATGGCGGCGACGGGCCAGACCGACCCCGAATTCAAATCACCATTCATCCACACTCAGCACTACGAGGTTGGCGACATCATCTTGTGGGACAACCGCGTCCTCATGCACCGCGCAAAGCACGGCACGGCCTCCGGCCATCTGACCACCCACCGGCTGACCATGTTGGACGGCCTCGAGACACCAGGATACGCAGTATGACTGCCATCAACCTGTCCCCTTCGATCCGAACCGGGACATCCTTCGCGGACATCAGCGACACCGCTCCGATCGAGGAGGACCTCCTCGTCCGGGTGCTAGAACCTTACTCGTACAAGGGATGTCGCTATCTCATCGACGCCAGCTACAAGGCCACCGAGGATTCGGTCTTGGCGTACGGCAATTTCAGCATCGCCGAATCCGCTTACATTCGGGCCACCGGGCACTTCAATGCGGCGGAATTGATCCTGTGTTTTAATCAGCTCGCGTACAGCGCCTTCGCGCCGGCCATCCTCAACGAGGAGATTCCGGTACTGCGGGGATGGTCGATTTCGGACTACTTCGACCTCCAATTGCCCAGCATGTTGATCAAGAACACGTCGTCGCGGTTCAAGCGAATGATCCACGCCCAGAAGTTCTCCGCGCGCCTGCTGTGCCAGAACTTCAAGGTCATGGACCGCTCGTTGCGGTACCTCTCGGTCCCGTGTGCCATCGAGTTCTGGGACGAGTACGGCGGGGCCGCGTCCGCCGAGGTCGAATTAGCGGCCCTCAACATACCGTGATCCGCAACTAGGAGAACACTGGACAGCCATGTCGCACTTACCATCTACCGTGCTGGAGCGCGTCTTCGACCAGGCGCGGCAGCGGCCCGACGCGTTCGCCCTGCGCCGCTGCGACGGCAGCAGCGCGCTACGGTACTCCGAACTCGTCGTCGAGGTGAACAGGCTTGCCACGGCCCTTCGTGCACAGTCGGTTTCACGGGGGTCCCGCGTGCTGGTCGTCTCAGACAACGGGCCGGAGACATATCTGTCGGTGCTGGCCTGCGCGAGGCTCGGGGCGATCGCGGTCATGGCGGACGGGAATCTTCCGCCGGCAACCATCGATCGGTTCGGTCAGATCACTGCCCCAAGTGCGGTTCTCGTCACCCCCGGCAGCAGGATCGGGTCATCCGGTTTACCGGAAGGCCTGCGCTCGATACCCGCGCTCACCGTCGATGTAAGTAACGGCGCCCCGGACGGGGCTGCGCTGGACGTTGGCGAGACGGAGCTGGGCGCCGACGATCCGATGGCGATGATCTTCACCAGTGGCACGACCGGCGAGCCGAAGGCCGTGCTCCTGGCCAACCGCACCTTCTTCGCGGTCCAGGACATCCTGCGGCACGAGGGGTTGAACTGGGTCACTTGGGTCGACGGCGAAACCACGTATTCGCCGCTGCCGGCGACCCACATCGGCGGACTGTGGTGGATACTGACCTGTCTGATGCGCGGCGGGCTGTGTGTCACGGGCGGTGAGAACACGACCTCGCTGCTGGAGATCCTCAATACGCATGAGGTCGCGACGACGTGTCTGGTTCCGACGCTGTTGTCGAAACTGGTCTCCGAGCTGAAGACCGCGGACGCGAAGGTGCCGTCGCTGCGACTGGTGGGGTACGGCGGTTCGCGGGCGATCGCGGCCGATGTGCGCTTCATCGAGGCGACGGGCGTTCGCACCGCCCAGGTCTACGGATTGAGCGAGACAGGTTGCACCGCATTGTGTTTGCCGACCGATGACGGCTCGATCGCCAAGATCGAGGCGGGAGCGGTGGGACGTCCGTATCCGGGCGTCGAGGTGTATCTCGCGGGCCCCGACGGCGAGCGGGCCTCGTCGTTCGGCACCCTCTGGATCAAATCGCCGGCGAACATGTTGGGCTACTGGAACAATCCGGAACGCACCGCGGAGGTGTTGGTCGACGGGTGGGTCAACACCGGCGACCTGCTGGAGCGCCACGAGGACGGCTTCTTCTACATCAAGGGCAGATCGTCGGAGATGATCATCTCCGGCGGGGTGAACGTCGCGCCTGACGAGGTGGACCGCATCGCCGAGGGCGTCGCCGGCGTCCGCGAGGCCGCGTGTTACGAGATACCGGACGCCGAGTTCGGCGCCCTGGTGGGCCTGGCCGTCGTCCCCTCGGAGGAACTGGACGAGGGGGCGGGCCGCAAGCTCAAGCAGGCGATCGCGGCCCGCTTCCGCGCGGAGTCGGAGTCGGCGGCGCGCCCGTCGAGCATCGTGATCGTCGCCGACATCCCGAGAACACAGTCCGGCAAGGTCATGCGTGCCTCGCTGGCGACGGCGATCAACGGAGTGGCGGCGCGTGGCTGAGACGATGCGGGACAGGGTGTTCGGCGCTATCTGCGAGGTGCTCTATATCGACGAGGCGGACCTGATCGACGGCGACGCGACCGATCTGCGGGACCTGGGTCTGGATTCCGTGCGATTCGTTCTGCTGATGAAACAGCTGGGCGTGGACCGGGAATCGGAAGTGCCGTCCCGCCTGGCGGAAAACCTGTCGATCGCCGGCTGGGTCCGGGAGCTGGAGAGCCTGAGTGAGCGCGCCTGACGAAGGTCGCGTCGATCGAGTTCCTCTGAGTAGGTCGCAGCGCAACCTGTACAACGGCGTGCGCCAGGATGGCGATTCCGCGTTGTACCTGATCGGCAAGACCTACCGGTTCCATCCGCTGCAGCTCTCGAAATTCCTGGCGGCCCTGCATCGCTCGATTCTGGACAACCCCGTACAACTGTGCGTTCTCGAGGCGGCGGGCGACTATCCGGAGCTCGTGCAGCGGCTGAAATTCGACGACATCGTGCGGGTGCGGTCAGACGACACAAACCACGGCGACGACGAGCTGACCCGTGGATGGTCGGACGGCATCCTCGGCCCACCACTCGTGCGCTACACCGTCCGCACGAACGACGACGGTGCCGTGTCGGGCCTCGAGGTGTACACCCACCACATCCTGGTCGACGGCGGCGCCACAGGAATCATCGAGGCCGATCTGGCCCGGCATCTGGCCGACGATGAGGCGGAGCCGCCTTGTGTCAGTAGGGGTTTGGCCAGGCTGGCGGAGGCGCACCGCCGCGAGTCGGCCAAGGTCGAGGAGTCGCTTGAGCGCCTCGGCGATGTCGTGCAGCGTGAACTCGCCGACGAGGCGCGCCACGGCGGACCCGGTCAATCCTCGGATCGCGCGCCCGGGGCCGCCGCCAAGGGGGTCCTGCACGACTCGGTGACTGTCTCCGGCAAGGCCTTTGATGCGATCCTTGCCCTGTCGGAGGAAAAGCAGGTCCCCGTCAATGTTCTGGTGGCCGCGGCGGCGCTGGCGGTGGACGCGAGCCTTCGGCAGAGTACCGACGGCCTGCTCGTGCACGCGGTGGACAACCGATTCGGCGATCCCGACCTGAATGTCGCTACGTGTCTGGTCAACTCGGTCGCGCACTCGGTTCGGTTCGCGCCCTATGCGTCTGTTGCGGATGTAGTTCGCTCGCTCGACCGAGGCTACGTCAAGGCCGTGCGGCGGCGGTGGCTTCGCGAAGAGCATTACCGCCGAATGTATCTGGCTATCAATCGGACCACACACGTGGAAGCGTTGACGCTCAACTTCATCCGCGAGGCATGCGCGCCCGGCCTGCGCCGGTTCCTGACGGAGACGCCGGTCGCGACGGACATCGGGCCTGTCGAGGGAATGACCATGGCGAGCGTTCTGGATGACGGACAGCGGACGCTCAACCTGGCCATCTGGAATCGGGCCGATCTCCCGCAAAGGCAGCCGCATCCCCGCGTCGCGGCCCGCATCGCGTCGGCGCTGGAATCGATGGCGGCGCTGTGGGATCGGCCGATCGCCCTGGCCGTCGACGAGTGGTTCGGCGTCGGCCCGGACGGCACACGCCACCAAGGTGATTCGCAGGTGCAGCCAGCGGGCTCGCCAGCCTGGTTTCTGGGTGCCACCGGGGGCGCGCGTCAGATCCTTCAACGGCGCCGCCACGTCGAACCGTGGATCGCGTGGCTGGTGCACAACGGCGTAAAGCCGGGCGATGTGCTGGTATTCATCGACGATGATACCGACAAGACGGTGGACCTGCTGATCGCGAGCCACCTCGCGGGCTGCGGCTACAGCGTCTGCGACGCCGTCGAGCAGGTTGCCTTGCGCGCGAAGGCACTCACCGATCATGGCGACGGCGGGACGGCGCACGTCGTCGACGTCGCCGCCGTCGAGCTCGCGGAGGCCGTACCGGCCGAGGTACGGGAACTCGTCGCCGGGCGCCTCGATGAGGTGGCCCGCGACGCCCACCTCGCGACCAGGACCGCCTACGTCATGCCGACGTCAGGAACCACCGGGCAACCCAAGCTGGTGCGAATCACGCACGGCTCGCTCGGACTTTTCTGCGACGCAATCAGGCGGGCCTACGGTTGGCGGCCCCACGACACCGTGCTGCAATGCGCGCCGCTGACCTCCGACATCAGCGTCGAGGAGATCTTCGGCGGCGCGATCTGCGGTTCGGAACTGGTTCGCTCCGGCGCCATGAAGACGGGCGATTTGGACGGGCTCGCAAGGGATCTTGTGGTCAAGGCGGCGACGGTCGCCGACCTGCCGACCGCCGTGTGGCAACTGCTGTGCGCGGACCGCGACGCGATCGACGCGATCCGCCGCTCGCGGCTTCGGCAGATCGTCATCGGCGGCGAGGCGATCCGGCCCGGCGCCGTCGACGCATGGTTCGATTCCCCGGCCTCGTCGGGTATCTCGCTGGTCTCGACCTACGGTCCGACCGAGACCACGGTCGTCGTCACCCAGCTGCCGATCGTCCGCGGCGAAACGGGCGGCGCCCGCCTCAGACTGGGCCGGCCGGTGGTGCCGAACACGGTCTTCCTCGCCTTCGGCGAGGTCGTCATCGCCGGGGACATGGTGTCTACCGGCTATCTCGGCATCGACGGCTCCGCCTTCGGCTGGGTGACCGCCGGCGACGGTTCGCGGCACCGCGCGTTCGCCACCGCCGACCGCATCGCCGTTGACAGCGAAGGCTTTCCGGTGTTCTGCGGACGCAAAGACGCCGTCGTGAAGGTCTCCGGCAAGCGGATCGATACCGCCGAAGTGATGCGTCGAATCCAGGAGGACCCGGCGGTCACCGACGTCGCGGTCGAGCTGCACAAGCTCGGCCCGGGCAGCGGTCTCGGGGTGTGGTTCGAAACGCCGCTGACCCGTGAAGGCGCCGAGGACACCGCGACCGCGGCACGGATCAGGAAGCTGCTGGCGGGCCTCGGGGTGTCCTCTTTCGTCGTTGTCGGTGTGCCGGCTATCCCGCGAAGGCCCAACGGGAAGGTCGACAGCGACAGCCTACGGAGGATGCCCGCGCTCATCGATGCGCTGCCGGACGATGCCGAAGATGGTGCGCGGGCGGCCGGATTGGCCGAGGTGTGGAGCCGGCATCTGGGCCGGACCATCCGCCCGGACTCGTCGCTGCTCGGCGAGGGAATCGGCTCGTTGGATCTGATCAGGATCCTGCCCGAGACGCGCAGCTACCTGAAGCGGCACCTCTCAATCCTCGATCTGATCAGCGCGGACACCGCCGCCAACCTCATCGCGGACGCACCGACGGTCAACGCCTGGATGGACGCCGCTACCGCCGCCGAGATAGAACACGATCTCGCGTCGATGTGGTCGGTTCCCGCCGAGGCGGGTGTCGACAGGCACGGAGAGCGCGCCATCCTGGTGCTCGGCGCGTCGGGAATCCTCGGTACCGGGTTCGCGCGGGCCGTCCTCGACCTCAGACGTTCCGGCGCGCGGTGCCCGGAGGTGATCCTGGCGACGAGATCGCCGCTGCCCGAATGTCATCCGTGGGTGGACCTCCTCGGCGTCGATGGCGTGCGGTTCGCGCGGCTCGGTCCCGAATTCGGGCCGGCGGAGCTCGATGACCTGATGCGCGAGACCGGCGCCGGAACGGTGGTGAACTGCATCGGCAACACCAATGTCCTTGTCCCCTACCGCGAACTGCGGTTGGCGAATGTGGGGCTGGTCGCCGCGATCGCGGAGGCATGCGTGCGCCACCGCGCCAGATTGGTGCACTTGTCGACGTATGTCGTCAATGCCGACGTCGCTGCGCCGCGAGTCACCGATCCCCGCCAGGCGCCCTATCCTTATGCCGCTTCGAAGTCGCTCGCGGAGCTGGTCGTGGCCGGTTCGCCCGATGAACTCGATTTCACCCTCGTGCGGCTGCCCCGAATCCTCGGCGAGGACCACCAGTTGCGCGACTCCGCGGACATCCTGGTTTCGGTGCTCGACGCCTGCATCGCACTGCAGGCCTGTCCCGCCGTGACGTTGACCGAAGGGGTCACCACCGGCCGCGCCGCCGCGAACGAAATCCTGCGCCTGTTACCGGAATTGGGCGGATCGGACGAGCTGGGCCGCGGAATCACGGTGATTCGCGGGGAGCCGGTGGAATACGGGGAGTTCCTCGGCGGGTACGGGCTCAAGCACCTCGCGGTGGCGGAGTGGAAGCAGCGGTTGGATCAAAGCGACTGGGCGAAAAAGAATCCGCGAAGGTGGTCGGTGGTCGACGCCTGGATCAGCCTGGGCATGCGGTTGGGTGCCCGGTCCTACGCCGAGTACCTGGCGGACTACCCGACCATCGCGCTGGGCGTCGGACCCGGCGTCGAGGTCGCCGCACCCCCGCCGCCGGTGGGGGGCCTGCTCGCGTTCCAAGAACTCTTTTAGCGCCCTCCAAGCGCGGATTGCGATGGTCGCCGCAGCAACCCCCGTCGACCTAGAGGAAAACCCATGTCATATCCCAATTGGGCGCCCTACCCTGCGGCGCCCGTGCACTACGCCCCCGGGCAGCCCTACGGCGTCATGCCGCCCCAGTACGCGGGCCACGGCTCCCGTCGGCGCCCGGGCAGCGTCATCGCAGCGTCGGTCATCGCATTCATCACCGGCGGACTGGTGATGCTCGCCTCCCTTCTTCTGCTGGTCGCGGTAGTTGGGTTGGGCCTCAGCACTCATAACGACGGCACCGCCCGTAACCCGGACCTGTATGGCCCGTTGCTGATGGTCCTCTGCGTCATCCTGGTCCTGATGATTGGCCAAAGCACGCTGTACATCTGGGGTGGCATCAGGGCGTTGAACGGCCGCAAAACCATGCTCGTGGTTGCCTGCACGATCCACGCGGCCCTCATCGCCCTATCGCTCGCCGACGGCTTCGCCGTTGGTACGCACGCCGCCGGCCCCATCGTGGTGCGCGCGCTTGCCCACCTGATTGTCGTGGTGCCGATCCTGGTCCTGCTCACGGTGCGGTCCAGCAGGGAGTTCTTCCGCTCTCGCCGCGGCGGACCACAGTAGTCGTCGAGCCGCTGCCGCCGACCTGAAGCCTGTCCTCGGACACCGGGCACACCTATAGATCGTCGTCATCGGCGAGGTACTCCGCCTCGTCGAACACCATCTGTCGATACTCGGGCTCGATCTCGTCGATAGCGTCCAGCGCTTCGGCGGTCAATTCCTCACGGATGGCGCTCTCAGCGTGAGCGAACGGGACGTATGCCCGCATCAGATCGGGGAGGTCCAACATGGCTTGCAAAGTCGACAAGTCGTAAGTAGATGGTTCGAAAGGCACCAGCGCATAAGGCAATTGCCGGAGTCGCTCCGCACCCCACCGCAACGGATCACCCGTTCCGTCGTCGATGCAGATACGCAACAGATCCCGGTGATCGATGTCGTCGAACCGCATGCCCGGCGGCGTGGCAAAGAACCTGTCCAACAGAACTTCGAGGGGCGCGTCGTCGAGTGCCGGTGATCGGTAACCACTGCCGCCGTCAGGGAGCCGTCGTATCAACCATTTGAGCAGTGGACGGAATGCCGGCCACGTGTCCGATTCCTCCAACGCGGATGTCGGATTGTCTTCCTCGACACCTCGGTGCGCCCACGCTCGGGCGTCGGCGAGGCTCATTTCCACGAACGAGGTGTCGGGATCAGTGCGGTTCCGTTTGGCGACGTCGAGAACCGTTTCGAGCGATTCAGGGACGAAGAACGCATCACTCACCTGCGACACGATGGTGTGGTCGACAAAGGCGGCGCAGGTCATCTCGTGTCCGGCCGGCAAGCGCACGCCGAGGATCAACTCGTCTCCCTCGCCCAGCACATGTGTCATCCGCACGGCCCGGTCGATGTGGGCTTGACCGAGATCGCTGATCCACGACGGCAGGACATCGCCGCGCGCTGCGACCTCTCGTTGACAGCGCATCTGCACAACCTCGTCGTCGGCCAGGTGGGACAGCACCGCCAAGATCGCCGTGGTTTCCCGCGCCTTGACATCGATAAAGCTGGCGACGAGCTCGCCGAGCCCGATCGGATCCGGCTCGTCGCGGTCCCGCACGATCGGATGTCGCGGCACCGTCGCCGCGATGACAATGCTCACCACGTGCAACAGCTCCAGGGGATGCTCGGCGGCGAGTGCTGCCTGCACCTCGTCGACGAGTGAGGTGTCCTCGACGTGTACGCGATCCCCGGAGCGCATGCGGCGCGCATCCCGCCGCGCCTGTTTGGCCCGACGGCGCCTTCGACTGTCCGACATTGAGCGGACCCTACCGTGTTCGAGCGCCGGCCGACTCAACCCGTCTTCGTCATGGTGAACGAACCCGCCGGCTCGTTTCGGTAGTCACACGCGCGGTAATTGCACGGCCCTTTGAAGATGTTCACCATGGTCCCCGCATGCGAGGCCGGGTCCCACGAGTAGACGGTTTGCTTCATGGCGCTGGGATCCGCGTAGACGTGAAAAGTCCAGCGCCCGTCCGCCATTTCGGCTTGCTGCACACCGTCGGGTCTGTTGACCGTGACGCAGGTCAGCACCATGGTGTTGCATCCGGCTCGGATGTTCCACGTTTGTGTCGTGCCGTTGTCGAAGGTGACCTGGTAAGTCCCGGCCATCGCGTCGCTGGCCGGGTCGGCCGCGGCCTGGCCGGCCGGCGACCACAGCACTGCCGCGGTCAACGTCCCCGCGACCATGGCGGAACGCGCAGATCCGCGACGAACTCGGAATCTCATGAGGGCCAACGTGAACCGCCTAACCACAGCGGCGGTTCTTGGCCGTTGTACATACTCTTGGGCTGCCATCGCTGTCTGCGCAGCAGCCTGGTCGCGTGGTGCTCGGCGACATCCTTAAGGTACTCGACGTCGTCGCTGGTCCATGGGTGCTGGCCGGTGCCATCCAGCGACCACCTGGGTTGACCGTCCTGCTCGTAGCGGGTGATCCGGTAACGCCCGGCGGCGTGCCTACCCTTGGCGTCGATCTGCCAGTCCAGCAGCCGCGGGCGGAGGGCCTCTGGCGTCGGCTGGAAAAATTCCGGGTAGGTGATCCGGATTTCGATGAACTCGCCGCCCATGAAGTCACCCTACCCGCTGGCTCTAGCTGCGAGTATGGCGTCTTTCGCGTGCCGATTGGGTCGATCCGGCACTCAACCGGTCGACGATGTCGGCCAGGCCGTCGAAGCCGGAAGCCGCGGACATCTCGGCCGCAACTCGCCGGCTGGCTTGGCGGTATTGCGGCTGATTGAGCACCGCAAGAATGTCGCGGCGCACGGCGCGGGGTGTGGGTCGTTCACTCCTGATCCGTCGCCCGACTCCGGACCAAGCGACGCGTGCACCTACCTCCGCCTTGTCCTCCTTACCCCCGGTGCTCACGATCGGCACGCCATAGCGCAACGCATACTGAACCCCGCCATAGCCTCCGTTGGTCACGTAAACCGCTGTGCGCGGGAGCAATTCGTCGTACGGCAAGAATGTCGCAGCGCGGACGTTTCCCGGCAGGGACGGCAACGTGTCCAACGGGCGCCCGCCGGTGCTGACGACGACCAGGACATCCTCGGCCGCGAGCGCTTGCAACGTAGGGGCGATCACCTGTTCGTAGTCGATGTTCGCGACGGTGCCCTGGGTGACGTGAATGACGGGCCGGCCGTCATCGAGGTCGGTCCACCAATCCGGAAGGGGCGCTTGGGAACCGGTGGCGGACAGCGGCTGCGCGAAGTGCAGCTCGGCGGGGGCGTCGGAGCGGGGGTATTCGAAGGAGGGCACCGTGAACTGCACGAACGCGTCGGCTCGGCGCCCCCAATTCGCGAGTCCGCCGGTCATCGGGACGCCGTGGAGTTGGCCGTGCAGCTCGTCGACGGCCTGGTTAACCCGCCGCAGGATCCATCGGTTCAGGTTGCCCAGCAGTATGTTTCGGGTCCGGTTGAACACGCGACCCGGCGGCATTCCCATTCCGAACGGTGCGGTGTCGACGCTCTCGATGGGCGGGGGGATAACCCCGCACATGATGACGGCCGGCCGGGCCGACCGCGGTAGTGCGAGCAAGAATGCGGCCCCGAAGAAGGCAGGTTCGGCGAGGACGGCGTCGGCCGACCGGACTGCATGAGCGGCAACGAGCGCGTCGTACTGGGGCTTGGTAGGCCGGGCGAAGACGTGGTCGAAGTCCCAGATCAGGGCTTTGATGCCCCTTAACTTGGCCCGCTCGGGGCACGCCCCGAAGAGAACCCGGTCATCGAAGTCGGCCTCGGCGGGCAGCGGTACAAAGGTCGCCCCGGTGGCGCACACGTTGTCGGCGAAGCGCGCTCCGGTGACGAATCGAACGTCGTCGCCCCGCTCGACGAACTCAGTTGCGATCGTCAGTAGCGGCGCGACGTGGCCATGGATGGGAACGCTGGCGATGACGATCGACGACACGGTGGCCTCCCGATTAATCTGATAGCGTACTATTCATTGTTATGCCACCAAAGTCAATATCGGAGCGGTCGACTCGCCCCTACCGCTCCGATCTTCGTCGTCGACAGGCGGAGCAGACACGGTCGCGGATCCTGAGCGCCGCAGGGGAATTGTTCGCCGCCAACGGATACGCTGGCACGTCCCTGACGAAAATTGCTTCCGCCGCAGGTGTTTCCGCTCAGACAGTGCACGGGCAGGGACCGAAGCCCGATTTACTGATCGCGGCCACCGTGTACGCCGCGGTCGGAGCGGATGGCGAGAAAAATGTCTTCGATCTAGATCTCGGCCGCGCTCTGCTGGCCATCGACGACTACGAAGTGTCGCTGGACTTCATCGCTACGCAGCAAACCGCGGCGCACGAACGTACGGCACGTTTGTGGCTCGCCCTCATCGGCGCAGCGGCCTCCGACCCCACGTTGGAGCGCTACCTGAAGGACTTGAACGCCAGCGTGAACGGTCAATTCAGGCGAGGACTCGCCATCTATCGCGACCGGGGCTGGCTTCGTTCCGACGTTCCGTTCGACGAGCTCGTCGAGACGGCCGCCGTCGTGTGCAGCGTGGATAGCTACCTGTTCATCACCTATCGCGACGGATGGAGCGCGGACGCCTACAAGTCATGGCTCCGACGCATGCTCGCCGAGGCGATCTTTGTTGCTCCGCAAGCAAATTGACGCTGCATCAGCCTCTCAGCTGTCGCTTGCCCGGGGAAGTTCACGCGCCGCGGGACTCAGAGCCGTGTGCCACTGCTTCCGCTCGTCGGCCATCATCAGGTCATAGGCGGCGAGCCATGAGCGTCTCTCGTAATCGCGGGGCATGCCGAATGACGCGATCCACGGAGGGGACGCCGGTTCACCGATCTCGAAGAGCGTGCCTATGCCCAGTTTTGGCCACTTGATCTGATAGCCGTCGCGGGGGAATTCGAAAACCGTCACCTGCTCGCCGGCGCTGACGCGCTCCTTGAGATCAGGGATTTGCAGTCGCTGCACAAGCCATCCCGGATGCTTCAACTTCTGTTTCCGGACCAGGGTGCAGCGAACCGTGCGGTCGGTAAGTTCCAGGCGTGCCAGCGGACGCTCGATCAGATCGCCGATCGAGAACGGGTTCAGACCGGCGAACGCCCCCAGCCAAGGGCGGCGGCGCAGCAGAAAAAGATTCGTCTGTGGGGGCGGGGTCGTCTTTAAGAACTCGCGATCTAACATGGCGCACTCTCCAACGTTGGACGAAAGGTCGTAGTTTGATATGAGTTTGCTGTGTGCCCGAGCCAGCTGAGCGACAAGGCTACCGGGTCGCGCCCCAGGGGCGCGTAGAAACCCAATGAGCTGCTGAACAGGGTCACCCAGCCCTCCGTGCTCGGGCACGATGATGCGGTGTCATCGCCAAAGCTGACGGCTGCCCTCTACCGCGAAATCGTGGCGGGGTTGCGTGGGCAACGCATTACCGAAGTCGTCTACTACGTACTCACTCACGGCGACAACGGTCGAGCGGTGGACCAATGGGACTTCGGCGCTTGGCACGAGCCGACGATGGGCGTCGAACTGGTCACCGATGCCGACCTGGTCTACTCCGCGATCTGGAACAACAGCTTCGACACCTACGGGCTGGAAATCTTTCCCAAGCCGATGGCGGAATTCCTTACGTCCATCGGAGATCCGTGGGGCAGTGTCGCGGTTCGGGTCTCCGACCATCCGCGGTGGGCTCCAATGATCGGCACTGAGCTCACCGCCGCCGAGATCTGCTGGGACGAGGCGCCTTTCGACCCCACGGTCCAACTGCCGGTAGCAGTGCGACTCGACTCGCGGCAAGCAGTCGTGTGGATTGCCGCGGGGACGGCTTGGACCGGGGCCGACCCGCATTTCCGCCTCGGCACCGACGACGTCATGGTCGTCTTCACCTCCGAAGTCGCCGCGGAGGCAGGTATTCGCGAGACGCGCTGAGCTGCCGGTCACGGGCCGCGGTTCCCGGCCGCGGTTCCCAAAGGGCATGAAAATGGCCCCCAGGCGTGTGCCTGAGGGCCATTTCCGCTGGTAGCGGGGACAGGATTCGAACCTGCGACCTCTGGGTTATGAGCTAGCGGCCAGGGATTTTCGGTTGTTCGTGGGGTCTCATTTGCGCAGGTCAGGTGGTGTTTGGCATCCGACTGGTTGCGCCTTGTTGCATCGATTTCGGGTGGTTTCGCAGAGTTTTGTTCCCAAGTTTGTTCCCAAATGCTGACGCCGGCGCGCCGCCAAGTAGACGATTGATCCGCGCCTTGTTGGTATCCCGAGGAGGTGGTAAGGCGCAGGCAGCACTTCCCCTGACCCCCGGTCGGGCATTAACTGGACCTCCTCGTCTTGCAGTGGCTACCTTCGAGGTCGAAGGAACGGAAGACCTCTGCCCTCCTTCGAGGAGTACGGCAATGACTGACTTCGCACCAAGATGTCCGGTGTTCGCCGGTGCTGAAGCCATAATGCAGGCTCCACAACTCGCGTACGAGAAGGTGCAGGTCCCGTCAGGATGAAGATCTACTAAGAGCAGGCAGACCCCGATAGTGCCCAGCGAATCTGCGGACGACAAAGGCGATAGCGTCGGACCCCTTGAGTCCGATGCGGTTGCAGCGTTTGCCGGAATGCCGTCAGACGACACTGGGACGAGCACCTTCCAACGTTTTCAGTGGCAGGCCAAGCTAGCAGTGCGCTCGTGGCTAGGGATGTTAGCTAACGCAGGCACGCTGGCGGTCGTCTGCGAGCATGTGGAGGATCTGGCCCTCATTGAAGTATCAGGCTTTTGCTTCGCACAGCTGAAGACGCGTGACCGAGGCTCTTGGACTGTTGCCAAAATCTGCGAAGAAGGGCACGCCGTCAATCGCCTCGCTGCTTCATACGAACTCGCGGTTGCGGCAGGAATTGCTGATCGATCGCGATTCGAGGTTTGGCTGGAAGGACCGCCTTCGGAAGCCAAAGAAACAACCGACTTTTTCAATGACCCAACCTCGGCCACCTCGGTCACCAAGAGGAAGATTCGCGACTTCGGCCTGAAGGGCGCGAAGCTGGACGACTTCCTAAAGCGCCTGTCGGTTCGTTGTCACCAACCACACCGATCTTGCGTCGATGCGGTGCTCATACGGCTACTTGGCGCTACCTGGCCCGCCTTCACCATGGATCAGATCGAACAGCTCTACGAGTCCCTCCTTCTCGCTGCAGAATCTGCTCAAAGTGCCACCACGATGCCCCCGAGCATTACGGCTGCGATGAGGGCGGCCCAATCAAATCCGACGGCGGATGGCGCATGGGATGCCATCGCATCCAAGTCATTGACCGAAGATCAGCTGAGGGCAATCTGCCCCCCGCTGCCTGCTGACACCGATCAAGACCTCATTGCGCGCTCGGCGGTCGGGCAAGCCACAGTCTTAGAATTGAAGTTGGTGCGAGCAGGGGCACGCGAGGAGACCGTACGGAACGCGTTAATCGCTCGGGCAGATGCAGACATTGTGGCAACGACCGCTCGCGCGTCCGGGCTGATGACTGCGGATTTTGAGCGCTCGCTTGAATCGCGACTGCTCGATACCGCACGTTCGATTGCGGCGCTTGCAGCTTCGAGCGGCGTGACCTTGCAGCGGCCCGGAGAGTACATCTTCCACTCCCTCATGAGTAGTGCGGCAAACACCGCGGCGCTCGACCTCGACGGGCTCTTCAACCAAGATCACCGGCTGCTTGTCGGCCACCTGTGCACTGTCTCAGACCAATGTCGATTCGGGTGGGGGGTCTCATGAGTGACGAGGACCTATCACAGGTCGACCGTAGTCCAGACTCCGGTCGAACGATCTACCGCGCATCCCGCGAAGCCGAAGCACGCGTACTCCTTCTCATCGATGGGTTCAGCCGCAGAAAGACTGGTCCGCGAACACTAGAGGGACGCGTCAAACTTGCGAAGCTGGACTTCCTGCTCAGGTATCCGAAGCACCTCGCGACTGTGTTAAGTACACGGGGCACAAAGGAAACAGACCTAAATAATTTGATCCGGCAGGATAGCCCGTTGGAGTCGCGGATGATGCGCTACCGATATGGACCGTGGGATCCCAGTTATTTTGCGGTGCTCGGCTCGCTCGTGGGACGCAAGCTCATCGATATCGTTCCGGCCCAGGGCACGAGCGCCCTTGGCTACCGAACTACTGCAGCAGGCGCTGCGCTAGCCGAGCACCTCAACGCTGACGGCGCCTTCGACGAAGTCATTGGCAGGATCGCACTGCTTCGGCGACACCTTGACCTGACGGGAGAGTCGCTGAAGAAGATGCTGTATGACCTACCTGAAGTTGCAGATGCGACGTGGCACGAGGCGCTGCAGTGACCGCCGCTACAACCGGGACTTCTGTCCGCCACACACTTCGCGTTGATCAGATTGAGTTGGTTGGCGGCTCGCGAACGGTGAAGTTCCAAAGTGGACTGAATTTGGTCAGAGGCGATATCACGACGGGCAAGACAACCCTTGTTCGCCTACTCCGAGCCTTGCTCGGCAGCATTCCGCGTCATCTGCCCCCCGAGACGGAATCCGTGCGAGCGCTAAAGGGCCAAGTAGTCCTCGGTAACCGAACTTGGAACATCTACAGGCCGATGGTGACCACGGCTGAGACGCCGGTCGATCTCGCAGCCGTAACTACGAAGGCCGATGAAACTCCGTTAGCGATCCGATTGCCGGCCGCAGGGCAAGGCGGATATGGCGAGTTCTTGCTTGCTCAATTAGATCTTCCGATCGTGCAGGTCCCACGTGCCCGACGAGAACCAACCAACGACCTATCCCCGGTGACAATCAACGATTGGCTCCTGTACTGCATCATCTTTGATGACGAACTCGACACCCAAGTATTTGGCCACCGCGACCAGTTCCGCGATCTTAAACGTAAATGGGTTTTCGAGATCGCCTACGGTCTATACGACGAGGAGCTCGCAAGCCTTGCGGCCCAACTTCGGCGAACTGACCTCGAAATAAGGGCCACCGAGAGCGAAACCGAGGTAATTCGCCAGTTTCTGGCAGGAACGACGCTCGGAAAGCCTGAAGAATTGCAAGCCGACGTCGTTATACAGGAGGCGCGTCTTGCAGAACTACGAGTGCAGGCCGAGGATATCCACATGGCGAGCGACTTTGAGCCCGCCGGAGAAATCTCCTCCATTCGCGCACAGGTCCTGGACTCAAGGCAATATTTGGACAACGTTCGGGCAGATATCCGCCAACGTCAAGCGCAGCTCCACGATCTCTCGGATTTGCTGAAGCAGTTGTCCAGCCTTTCTAAGAGACTGACACGATCAATTGTCGCTGACGAATGGATGGTCGACTTCGAGTTCGTTGTGTGTCCGCGCTGCGGTCAGGATATCGATCAACAACGCGCGAAAAGTCCTGTATGTTACCTATGTTTGCAACCCGAGCCCGAAAGCGCTCCCGATCGAGAAGCGCTTATTCAGGAACAAGACCGCGTAACTTATCAGATCGCTGAAACGCAACAACTTATCGACCAGCGGACCGATGCCCTCTCCTGGCTGCGCGATGACGAGGTCGCCGCTGGTGGCCGATTGGCCGAAGCGTCGTCGCAACTCGAATCATTGACTGGCGAGTTTGTCTCAGCACGGGCAGCTGAGATTCAACGCGTGGCATCGGAAACTGCGACGATTACAGCGAACATTGCCTGGATCAGGCGGTACCTGACTCTCATAGACCGGCAAACAGACCAAACGGACCGTCTTGATGCGTTAAAGACAAAGAAGATGCAAATCGAAGAGCAGATTGAATCACACGGAAGCAGTGTTGCGGCTGCTGAAGACAACATCGCGGCGCTTGAAAAGCGCATGGTCGACTACCTCACTCGACTACATGTGCCTCAACTCGGTGAACTTCTCACCGTGAAGATCAACCGAGAAACCTACTTACCCGAAATAAGCAATCGAACTTTCGATGAGCTATCCAGCCAAGGGTTGAAAACGCTCGTCAACGTCGCGCATGCGCTGGCTCACCACACGGTTGCGATCGACCGAGACCTTTCGATGCCGGGATTACTCGTCTTGGACGGAGTCTCGGCTAATTCCGGAAAGGAGGGTTTCGAAGGTGACCGAGTCGTTGACATGTACGAACTCTTCGATGAGGTTGCCCAAGAATACCGTGACCAGCTGCAGTTGATTGTGGTCGACAATGACCTCCCGACGGAAGTAGGCGACAAACTGTCAGGTTCGATAGCACTGACGCTCTCACAATCCGATCGCTTAATTGTCATCCCAGGCGGGGTGCAAGGCACTGAGGCCAAGACGGAGCACGAGGGGAACGCCTCTACCGACTAGCCGTATGTTGACCTACCCAGTGAGAGTGCTGCAATCGCAAAACTTTAGTTTGAGAAGGGCCGCGTAGTAAGAGTGCGGCATAGGAAGGCCCACGTCGCGTCGTCGCAGAAGTTGCCCGGCGCCCGCCATGCGGCGCATAGCCCGCCGGCAGTTTCAGCACCCGCCCGTTTTCATTGTCGGTGATGTAGTTGTTGGCGGCGCCGTCCATCACGACACCGCTGAGGCCACTGAGGCCGCTGAACGCTTTGGACGCTCGAGCCCCTCGGCAATTTCACCATCCGGTTGTTGAGCAGTCGGCGACTTAGAGATTGCCGACGCCGTCGACCGCCTCCCCCGGCCCCACTGAGGCAAGGCTGAATCGGCCCTCTCGCAAAACTTTTGGGACCACAGCCAATTTCCAACAACTGAGGCACGTGACCTTCGACCGCCCCTGTCGACGCAAGCAAGGCCAAGAACCTCTACACCGCCCGACTCGCCAAGCCCAGACGTGACAAATCACGCCGCGGCCCCACGACACCAAGGCGACCCTAACTTCACCGTTTCCCCGAACACCACACCTTTTGCACACAGGTCACGAAACGATAACGTAATTTCGTCCGTGTCTAATTAATCAGGTGCGCCTTACCATGACTTTGGTGACAGCAAAACGGTGTCCGCGATGCGGCGCAGAGATGCCGCACAACACCTGGCCGCCCAAGCCCGGACGACCCTCCGTGTGGTGTTCACAGCAGTGCCGGCGCGCGGCCTACGAGGAGCGTCGCGCCGCCGAGAACGGCGCGGTGGCCGTGCGCGTCGAGGTGGTCGAAGCCCGTCGAGCGCATCGTCGAACGTGTCAGGATCGAGACGAGAGACGTTCCGTCCAACCCTGCCGAGGCCGCTCAGATCGTGCTGCGGTCTCCGCGCGCATGCCGCACGGTGTTGGAATCGTTGACCGCCGAAGTGGACTCGGGATGGATGGACACTGGTGCGCATGCGCCTACGCTGCGTGCGGCTCAGCGCTTGCTCACGTCGCTGCGGCGGGCACGACTCATCGATTGTTAAGACGCAGCGGCAGGCCCGCCCTGAAGTCGTTACGGCCGCATCGTTGGCTCGCCAGCACCAACTGAGTCGCCAACCGCGCCACACGTCCCGGTTCTCTAAATCCACAGACCGTTCGTAAAAATTCGCTGGGACACAGCGTGTTTCACGGCGCTTGATTGCGTCTCAAGCCAGGACGAAACAATCCGACATGTGGCAAAGATTTTTCGGTCCCATCAGGGCGCAACGGCATGCGCGGTCTTACCGTTCTAGATATGGAACGACGTAAGAAGGATCAGCGCAGGGGCCAACGCGCAGAGACTGGCCGCGAAGCGCAATCCTCGGTCCGCAAACTGGGATGAGCTGGAGTGCGCTTGCCTGGGCAACCGACTCCGAAGTCGCGCCCACGACGACCAAGTTCATCCTCATTCTGCTGGCGAACAAGGCAGACGAGAACTTCTCCTGCTACCCCTCTGTACGGACGCTGATGACCGAGGCCAACGCATCCAGAAGCACGGTCCTGCGCGCACTGAAGAATCTGGAGGCGCGCGGCTATATCACTCGACGGCCGCAGTTCCATGATTCCGGGGCGCGACGATTGTCTCGTTACTACCTGAATCATCCACGAGCACCCCATGTTTTGGCTCAAGCGGATACGGCACCCCCCGGTTTCGGTCTGACACTCCCCCGTCTCGATCTGACACGGGTCCCGTCGCCGCATGAGACAGGGACGGTGTCAGAGGGCCACCCCACGGGGGTGTCACAGCGAGACCCCTTGAACCCATCATGTGAACCCCCATCCGAACCAGGCGATGATGCCGCACGGATTCTGAGGACACTGGCTGACACGTGGAAGCTGCGCGTTGACGCGGCACGTAGCCTGCTGCCGAGCATCGAGTCCGCGTTGGCGCGTGGTTGGCCGGCGACAGATCTTGCCGAGCAGCTGACCCGGAGCCCGGACGGGGTACGCGACCCGGTCCGCGTGCTGGCCCGGCGCCTCGGCCGTCTCGGGCCTATCCCAGATCCACCTGTGGCGACCCTGCCATGGTGTGGTGAATGCGAGGACGCGCATTCTCGCACAATCACGATCGTTCAACCCGACGGAACTGAAGCGGCGCAGTTTTGTCCACAGTGCAGCCCGCAATTCCACAGGCAACAGTTCTCCGCAAACAAATCTCTTCGACACATGGAAAGGTGGTGAATTATCTTGGAAAATAACGTGTTCAATGAACTCCCTCTTCTGCTGGCGGTACCCCACGCCGCGCGAATTTTGGGGATCAGCCGTGCCGCGGCGTATCGACTGGTGGCATCGGGCGAGTTGCCGGTTCGTCGACTTGGCGGCCGGGTCTACGTCGTGACCTCGGGCCTGCGCGAGCTGGTGGTGTTGTGAAAGGCGTGGTGCACCAGCGCGGTTCGACGTGGTACTACAAGTTCCGCCTCCCCGAGCGAGATCCGGCGACCGGCCGCTACCCCTGGATCACCAAGGGCGGCTTCGACACCGAACGCGAAGCCTGGAAGGCGTGCCGTGATGCCATGCGCGACGCCGACCGCGGCCGGGTGGTCAAACCGTCGACCCGCACGGTCGCGCAGTTCCTGACCGAATGGCTCGCCGCGGTTCAACCGGCACTCGACGCGACGACCTGGCGCAGTTGGAGCGACTACGCGCGTACCTACGTCATCCCGCACATAGGCGCCGAACGCCTACAAAGACTCGACGAGCCCCAACTGCTCAGGCTCTACGCCAAACTGCTGGCCGAGGGCCGCATCAAGCCCGACAACGATTCCGTCATGTACGCCTACTGGTCAAACCGCAACGCCGCCGGCAACCCGCCGACACCGCGGCAGCTTTCCGAGGCATGCCACACGACGATTCACGCTGCGCGCACCGCAGTGCGGCGTTACCGGGTAGGCATTGTGCCCAAACCTGTTTCGCCGGGCCTGGCGCCCAAGACCGTCCGCAACGTCCACGCCTTCCTGCATCGGGCGCTCGTCGACGCGGTCGCCTGGAAGTACCTCACCGACAATCCGGCCAGCAACGTGAAACCGCCGCGACGGCCGCGAACCCGACGGACGGTGTGGACGCCCGAGCAGATCCGGACTTTCCTTAAGTCGATCCGCGACGACCGGTTCGCGGCGCTGTTCCTCCGCCGTGGCCAGGTGTGCGGACTGAAGTGGTCCGATGTCGATCTGGACGCCGGCGTGATCACCGTGCACGACAACCGCGTGGTGGTCGGCGGCCGGGCGCTCGACAAGGCCGGCGGGAAGACTCGCAACGCCGATCAGACCATCTCGATCGACCGCGCCACCGTCGCCGCGCTGCGCCGCTGGCGCGAACTGCAGGACAGCGAACGCGAGTTCTTTCAGGACGCCTACTACCCCGGCGATTACGTGTTCACCTATCAGGACGGGCGGCCGCCGCACCCCCGATACCATCCGGCAGCGCTTCGACCGTCTTGCGGCCGCGGCGGGCCTCTCACGCATCACCTTTCACGATCTGCGCCACTCGTACGCCACCGGTGCGCTGCGGGCCGGTGTCAGCCCGAAGGTAATCAGCGAGCGTATCGGCCACGCCAACGTCGGCTTCTTTCTGGAGACCTACGCCCACGTGCTGGGCAATGACGACTGCGAGGCAGCCGAGCAGGCCGCCGAATTCCTGCTCGGCGACGCCTGGGACTCGGACGACGGGCCGGCCAGCTAGTCGCCCGGTGAGGAAATGTTGCATATAACACTGAAGTTATATTAATGTCGATGTCCTGGGAAGTGATTCTGCTCGAGGAGGTCGAACACTGGTACTTCACGCTCGACGAGGAAACGACGGCTGCGGTGACTGGCGCCATCGACCTGCTTGAGTTGGAAGGACCGACGCTGGGCCGGCCGACGGTGGACAAGGTCAAGGGGTCGAAGTTCCACAGCATGAAGGAGCTGCGGCCCGTGGGCACCAGCATCCGGATCCTGTTCATCTTCGATCCGCAGCGGCAGGCGATCCTGTTGCTCGGCGGCGACAAGGCGGGCAACTGGAAGCGCTGGTACGACAGGAACATTCCGATCGCTGAGCGACGCTACGAGGACTGGCTCGCGACTGAGGGAGGTGAATGATCATGGCACGCAACTGGCGTGAGATCCGTGCCGACGCCATCGCGCAGGGGCGCCTGGACCCGGCGCGCGCCGACGCCGCGCGCAAGGAGATGCACGACGCCGTCCAGGCGCAGCGCCTTGCCGACATCCGCAAGGCTCACGGTCATGCTCGTCAGTCCGACGTCGCGGCTCTCATGGGCGTCTCCCAGGCCCGAGTGTCCAAACTAGAGAGCGGGGACCTCTCGCACACCGAACTGGGGACCCTTCAGTCCTACGTCGCTGCGCTGGGAGGCAATCTCCGGATTGTTGCCGAATTCTGCGACGGCACCGTCGAATTAATGACTGACGCTTGATCGCGCCGGGTTAGGGCTCGCGGTCGCAGCGGGACTGTCGCGCATCACCTTTCACCACATGCGCCACTCATATGCGAGACCGGCGCACTCCGCACCGGTGTGATCCCGAAGATCATCAGCGGAGGCATCAGACATGCAGACATGGGGTTTGTCCTAGAGACCTATGCCCAC
>NZ_JCALCE010000031.1:0-71534 GCF_059812195.1 Mycobacterium sp. NGS68
GGCCCCGTGGGCGCAGGCGCTCAAGTCCCTGCCTGCCGCGGCCGAAAGCAGTCTCACGGCGATACAGGCGAACACCAAGGCCAATGTGGCCGCCGTGAAAAGCGCCAACGCGTCCGACCTCTCTCGCACGCAGGCTCTGAGCAGGACCAAACTCGCCGCGGCCCGGGAATTGCTGATTCCCACGGAGCGCGCGGCGGCCGCCGCAGCTCCCATGGCCCGCGTGCAGCAGGCGGCGCGGTACGTCGCCGAGGCCGCCGAGATCAACGCCGGGACCGGGCTGCGGGTCGCCGCCCGTTCTGCCGCGCTTGCCCCGCTCTCGCTCGGTCAGGCGGGCGACATCTACGGCGGCGGCGGAGCGCTGAGCCGCATACCCATCGAGGAGTATGCCCGGGCGGCGGCGGTGAACCCGCTGATCCAGCAGGGCGGCGACGGCGTCGGGCCGACGGTGTCGGCGTACAACCAGGCCCAGCTGACCAGCATGCAGCGACTGTCCGACTACCAGCTGGCCACCACGCAGGCACTCACCAGAACGCACCTCGCCGCGGCGCGCGCGGCCCTGACCAGTAGCGCGGCGGCCTCCGTGCCCACGTTGGCCGGCCTGCAGACCGCGGCACACGAGGTCGCGCAGGCGGCGGCGCTCAACTTCGGTACGGGATTGCAGGTGGGTGCCGAACGGGCCTTCCTCGCTCCGTCGCTGCTGGGCGCGGATCTCGACATCGTCGGCGGCGGCAACGAACTGCTCTACGACTACGAGCGGTACTGACCGTCCCTCTAAGCTGGCGGCGTGACTGGTGCTAATGCGGCCGCGCCGCGACCGGTGTTGGTGATTGACTTCGGTGCGCAGTACGCGCAGCTGATCGCCCGCCGCGTTCGGGAAGCGCGCGTGTTCTCGGAGGTGATCCCGCACACCACCACGGTGGAGGAGATCAAAGCCCGCGACCCGTTGGCCGTCGTGCTGTCCGGCGGGCCGTCCAGCGTGTATGTCGACGGCGCCCCGCGGCTGGACCCGGCGCTGTTCGACCTCGACGTGCCGGTGTTCGGCATCTGCTACGGGTTTCAGGCCATGGCGCAGGCGCTCGGCGGCACCGTGGCCCACACCGGCACCAGCGAATTCGGCCGAACCGAACTGAAAGTGCTTGGTGGCGAACTACATTCGGATCTGCCCGGGGTGCAGCCGGTCTGGATGAGCCATGGCGACGCGGTGACGGCGGCGCCCGACGGGTTCGAGGTGGTGGCCAGCAGCCCGGGCGCCGCGGTGGCCGCCTTCGAGGCGCGGGAACGCCGCCTGGCCGGGGTGCAGTACCACCCAGAGGTGATGCACACCCCGCACGGGCAGCAGGTACTCAGCAGGTTTCTGCACGACTTCGCCGGAATCGGCGCGGACTGGACGCCGGCCAACATCGCCAACGCGCTCGTCGACCAGGTGCGCGAACAGATCGGTGACGGCCATGCGATCTGCGGGCTGTCCGGCGGCGTGGACTCCGCGGTGGCCGCCGCGTTGGTGCAGCGCGCCATCGGGGACCGGTTGACCTGTGTCTTCGTCGATCACGGGCTGTTGCGCGCGGGCGAACGTGCGCAGGTGGAACGCGATTTCGTCGCCGCCACCGGCGCGAACCTGGTCACCGTCGACGCGGCGGCGACGTTCCTTGAGGCGCTGTCGTGCGTGACCGATCCGGAGGGCAAGCGCAAGATCATCGGCCGGCAGTTCATCCGCGCGTTCGAGGGCGCGGTGCGCGATGTGCTGGGCGACCAACCGGTGGACTTCCTGGTGCAGGGCACGCTGTATCCCGACGTGGTGGAGTCCGGCGGCGGCAGTGGCACCGCGAACATCAAGAGCCACCACAACGTCGGCGGCCTGCCCGACGACCTGAAGTTCAAGCTCGTCGAGCCGCTGCGGCTGCTGTTCAAGGACGAGGTGCGCGCGGTCGGACGGGAGTTGGGTCTACCGGAGGAAATCGTTGCGCGCCAGCCCTTTCCGGGGCCGGGACTGGGCATCCGGATCGTCGGCGAGGTCACCGCGGAGCGGCTGGACACGCTGCGGCGCGCCGACTCGATCGCCCGTGAGGAGCTGACCGCGGCGGGCCTGGACAACCAGATCTGGCAGTGCCCGGTGGTGTTGCTGGCCGAGGTCCGCTCGGTCGGGGTGCAGGGCGACGGGCGTACCTACGGGCATCCGATCGTCCTGCGGCCGGTGTCCAGCGAGGACGCCATGACCGCGGACTGGACGCGGGTTCCCTACGAGGTGCTGGAACGCATCTCGACCCGCATCACCAACGAGGTCCGCGAGGTGAACCGCGTGGTGCTGGACGTCACCAGCAAACCGCCCGGCACCATCGAGTGGGAATAGAGTGGGATAGTCAGCCGAATTCCAGCAGCGTGTACGCGCCGCGGAAGCGCCTCGTCGGCCCGAACTGCCAGAAGGCCGGATAGATCTTTCCGAAGAACCTGCCCCGCCCCTTGGGCATCGGCACGTCGCGCACCGCTTCGACGCCGGGCATGGTGTGCACCAGGTCTGCCAGTTGGCGCGTCGAGAGGCTGAACGGCATCGGCGGCACCCGGTAGTTCTTCGAGGAGCGCAGACCCTTGCGGGCGAACGTCTTGACGACGGTCGGCGGCAGGTCGAAGAACATCTGTCCGCCGGGAAATCGCTGCGCGCATGCGGCGATCAGGCCCATCGCCTGGTCTGGTTGCAGGTACATCAGCAGACCCTCGGCGGTGATGAATACCCCGTTGCTGCTGTCGATCTTGTCCATCCAGGTGAAGTCCAGGGCCGACTGCGCCAGCGTGGTGATTCGCGGGGAAGGTGGCAGCAGCCGCCGTCGGAGCTCGATCACGGGCGCGAGATCTAAAGAGACCCAACGGAATTTGGCGTCGGGCAGAGCGTCGTCCAGCCGCCAGAAACTGGTCTGGAAGCCTTCGGCGAGCGCGACGACCGTCGCCTCGGGATGTTGAGTCAGGTAGCTTTTCGCGCACCCGTCGACGGCCAGTGAACGCAGCGCGAATTCCTGGCCCTTGCGGCCGAATTTCTCGAAGTCGAAGTCGATGGAGTCGACGAGTCTGATCGCCATCGGATCGTCGATGATCGGGTCGGGGTGGGCGGCCTGGTGAGCCCGCCCGTACAGGGTCATCAATGCCGTCTCCGAGACACCGCTCAGCTGGGCGGCGTCCACACGGTTGTTGGCTTGATTACTCATCGAGCCAAACCTACCGGCTCAGCGCGCCCGTGCGATGCCTTGGACGACGCGCAGGGTCCCGGTGCTCAGCGCCTTGGTGAGGTTGTCGACTTTGCGACCGAAGTCGTTGACGAAGGCGTGCAGCCCCAGGGGAGTGGGCGGCTGGGTCAGCAGGGCGCCCATCAGGGCAGCCGCCTGATCGGTGAGATCGTTCCAGTGCTCGATCGCGAAGCCGCAGGATTCGACGACCGCCCGCAATTGCGCGGGCGTGACCAGATGGCTGCCCGCCGGCTTGTCGGCCCACGGCATTGGATAGTCGAGAGTGCCGTCCTGTCCGACGGCGCCGATGGTGCCGATGGTGATGTCCCACAGGGCAAGTCGGCCCCCGGGGACCAGCACGCGGCGGGCTTCGCGGTACAGCCGTGCTTTGTCGGGCACGTTCATTTGCACGTGCTGGCTGATGGTGACGTCGAAGGTCGCGTCGGCGAAGGGCAGTTCGGTGACGTCGGCGTGCCGCACCGATATCCGGTCGTCCAACCCGACGAGCCCGTTGAGCCAGCGGTTGGTTGCGCAGTATTCGTCGGTCAGATCGACGGCGCTCACCCGGCAGCCGTAGCGGTCGGCGACGAAGCGGGCGGTGCCGCCGATCCCGCTGCCCGCGTCCAGCACCTCGTCGTGGCCGCCGATCCCGAGCAACTCGACGAGTTGGGCGGTGGCCAACCGGCCCATGGTGTGGAAGTCCTCCAGCGTCTCGAGGTCGCGGGGCGTCAAGTGGCCGAGGTCCTTGCCGGCTTCGACCAGAGCCCGCTCGATGTTGCTCCGCGTCAGCCCCGTCGAGTACTGACCCGTCACGATGGTGTTCATACTGCTTCCCTTTCCGGTTGCTGAGCCCGTTCCCAGGCGGGTAGCAGCCAGGCGACGACCAGGGCGGCGCCCAGTGCGATACCGGCGCAGACCAGCGAGCCGGCCTGCAGGCCATCCAGGAAGGCGTGGTCGACGGTGGCGCGGACATGGCCGGCCTGTGGCGCCGGAAGCCGTCCGGTCACCGCACGGGCAAGTGCCATCGAATGGCGCATCGCGGAGCTGACCTCGCCGGGCAGGCCGGTCAGCGCCGGCGCGTGGTCGAGGCGGCCGGCGTATACGGAGGCAAAGATGCTGCCCACGATGGCCACACCCAGGGTGCCGCCGAGTTCACGGGTGGTGTCGTTGACGGCGGAGCCGATCCCGGCCTTGTCGGCCGATAGCGACCCCATGATCGCTTCGGTTGCCGGGGCCGTCGTCAGGCCCAGACCGCCTCCGAGCAGCAGCATTTGCAGCGCGATCTCGGTGTAGTGCGTCGACGCCTCGACGGTGGAGGCCCACGCCAGGCCGGCCGCGAACACGGCCAGCCCGCCGGCGACGACGGCCTTACTGCCGATCCGTTCCGCCAGGCGGGGCCCCAAGATGCTGGCCGCCGCAATCGACGCCGCGACGGGCAGCAACCGCACGCCCGCCTGAAATGCCGTGTAGTCCTTGATGAACTGGAAGTACTGGGTGATGACGAAGATGAACCCGAACAGCGTCAAGAAGCCCGCGGTCACCGCGAGGCTGCCGCCGGAGAAGCGGCGGTTGGTGAAGACCGAGACGTCCAGCATCGGATGGTCAGTGCGGCGCTCCCACAGCGCGAACCCGATGAGAACCACTGCGGCTGTGATGAATCCGGTCGCGGTCCGAACGCTGGTCCACCCCCAGGCGGGCGCCTCGATGACGGTGAAGACGAGCGTGGTGACACCGGCCGCGGACAGGATCAGGCCGGGCGGATCCAGGCGCGGCGCCGCGGGGTCGCGGGAGGTCGGGACGTAGAGGACGCCGCCGATGATCGCCGCCAGCGCGATCGGGATGTTCACCAGGAAGATGGCGCCCCACCAGAAGTGTTCGAGCAGCCAGCCACCGCTGATCGGTCCCACCGCCACCCCCACTCCGACCATCGCCGCCCACACGCCGATCGCCTTGGCGCGCGCCTCGGGGTCGGTGAAGATGTTGGTGATCAGGCCCAGGGTGGTCGGGAAGATCACTGCCGCGCCGATGCCCATGGCGGCCCGGGCGGCGATGAGCGCATCCGCCGAATCGGCTTGTGCGGCAATCCCGGACGTGATCGCGAAGACGGCAAGCCCGGAATTGAGCCAGCCCCGTCTGCCGTAGCGGTCGCCCAGGCTGCCGGCGGAAAGCAGCAGGCCGGACATGACCAGCGTGTAAGCGTCGACGATCCATTGCAGCTGCGAAGTGTCGGCGCCGAGTTCGCGCGACAGCGTGGGCAGCGCGACGTTGACGATGGTGGCGTCGACGCTGATGACGAAGGCGCCGAGGCAGATGACGGCGAGCGCGGGGATCGGGTGATCGCGGAACACTGGGGCGGTACGCATAGACAAGACAGTAAATTTTATAGACAACTTTTTCAAGTTATAAATGGAAAAAGATGTCTAGCCTGCTAGGCTGGCCGTATGTCGCCCCGGAACTACAACCAGAACTGCCCGATCGCGCGCGGCCTGGACATCCTGGGTGAGCGATGGACGTTGCTGATCCTGCGTGAGCTGGTCGGCGGGCCCCGTCGGTACGGTGATCTGCGAGCCGAATTGCCAGGCATCGCAACCAATTTGCTCGCGGTGCGACTCAAGGAGCTACAAGACGACGGGCTGGTGGAGCGCACCGATCTGCCCGCCCCGATCGGGCGGACCGTCTATACGCTCAGCGATGTCGGCTGGCAGCGGGTGCTGCCCATTCTGCAGAGCATCGCCTGGTTCGGCCTGGACCGACTCGATCCTGTCGACGATGGTCCGGTGACGCCGCTGGGCGGGTTCCTGGCCGGGGTCCTGCTGGCCTTCGACCCGGTGCGGGCAGCCGGCCTGAAAGCGACTTACCGGGTCGAGATCGACGGTCGCCGTTTCGAATTCGCGGTGGTCGACGGCCGCCTTGCGGCCGGCCGCGGCGAGCCTGCGGTGACGTTGACCGCGAGTGCGGCGGACCTTTTCACGGCCCGCCTCGGATCCGTCGAGGCCAAGCGCAAGGCCGCGCTGCGACGACTCGGCTTCGTCGGTGACCAGGGTGACATCGACGCGATGCGGTCGGTGTTCTCGCTTCACTGAACGAGGTATGTTCCGCGCCCCGCGGCGGCTAGGCCAACGGTGAATTCCTGGTTGGTCGTGGTTTGCTGTAACCCGGTCGACCGGCCACCTTAGTCGACTTAGTCGACGGAATCCGATCCGGTCGCCTTCGTGCCGTCGAGGGTGAGGGCGGCGGCTGCCCCGAACCCGAAGGGCGGCGGTCCTTGGTGCGATTCCTGGCCGGGATCGGTTGCGAATAGCTCCGCGGGATGGACCTTCGGTGCCGGTCGGCGACGCCACTCGAGTGCCATCCCAAATCACCAGCCACACCAGTATCGGAAGCGGTTCGCGCGGTCGGCAGGGTGGTGTCCCGCGCGTCTTGACGGTTGTCGGAGGGCAGGTGTTCAATCGAACGTATATTCGAACGATCTCGTGATGGGAGGCTTGTCATGACCGCGGCTTTTGCCTCCGATCTGCGCCAGGAAACCCGCGCTGAGCAGCTGAGATTGCTGCGCCAGAAGATGGCGGCGATGTCCGGCGACCACCATCGCCCGGGCATCCTGCCGCCGGAGCCGACGGGGCAGGAGCTGGTGCCCCGCGGGACGGTGGCGGTGCTGTCGGGAGCCCGGTCGCTGGCGCTGAGCATGGTGGCATCGGTGACGGCGGCCGGAGGCAACGCGGCGATCGTCGGCCAGCCGGACGTCGGGCTGCTGGCCGCGGTGGAGATGGGGGCGGATCTGAGCCGGGTCGCGGTGATACCGGATCCCGGTACGGATCCGGTGGAGGTGGCCGCGGTGCTCATCGACGGCATGGATCTGGTGGTGCTCGGTCTGGGTGGACGACGGGTGCCATGGTCGCGGACGCGGACGGTGGTTGCCCGAGCCCGGCATAGCGGGTGCACTTTGCTGGTCACCGACGGCGATTGGCAGGGAGCTCCGGCGCGGCTGGCGGCCCGGGTGTGCGGCTACGAGATCACGCCGGAGCAGCGGGGGGCGCCCGCACCTGGGTTCGGGCGGATCAGTGCGGTGCGGCTGCAGATCAGCGGGTGCGCGGGGGGACGGGTGATCGGCCGGGTTCGGACGGGGTGAGCACGGTGGCATCCCCTACCGGCCCGCGGGTGCTGGCGATCTGGTGCATGGACTGGCCCGCGGTCGCGGCGGCGGCGGCCGCGGGCCTGCCCGCGACGGCCCCGGTAGCGGTGACACTGGCCAACCGGGTGATCGCCTGCTCGTCCGCCGCCCGTGCGGCGGGGGTGCGGCGGGGTCTGCGCCGACGGGAGGCGGCGGCCCGCTGCCCGCAACTGCACGTCGTGACCGCCGACGCCGACCGCGACGCCCGCCTTTTCGAGGGCGTGATCGCCGCGGTGGACGACCTGGTGCCCCGCGCCGAGGTGCTGCGGCCCGGGCTCCTGGTGATGCCGGTGCGCGGGGCGGCCCGCTATTTCGGGTCCGAGCAGCAGGCGGCCGAGCGGCTGATCGACTCGGTTGCCGCGGCCGGCGCCGAATGCCAGGTCGGGATCGCCGACCAGCTGTCCACCGCGGTCTTCGCCGCGCGTGCGGGCCGGGTCGTGGAACCGGGGGACGATGCCCGGTTTCTGTCGGTGTTGTCGATCCGGCAGCTGGCCACCGAGCCGAGCCTGTCCGGCCCGGGACGCGAGGAACTGGCGGACCTGTTGTGGCGGTTGGGGGTTCGCACCATCGGCCAGTTTGCCGCGTTGTCCCGCACCGACGTCGCTTCCCGGTTCGGCGCCGACGGGGTGGCCGCGCACCGGTTCGCCCGCGGCCAATCCGAGCGCGGGCCCTCCGGTCGCGAGCCGCCCGGAGAACTCGAGGCCGTGCTGGACTGCGATCCGCCGATCGACCGGGTGGACGCCGCGGCCTTCGCCGGGCGCGCGCTGGCCGGCACTTTGCATCAGTTGCTGATGGCCGCCGGGGTGGGCTGCACCCGGCTGGCCATCCACGCCGTCACCGCCAACGGCGAAGAGCTGGAACGGGTTTGGCGGTGCGCCGAGCCGCTGACCGAGGATGCCACCGCGGACCGGGTGCGTTGGCAACTCGACGGGTGGCTGAGCAACCGAAGCGCCCAGATCCGCCGGCCCACGTCGCCGGTGACGTTGCTGCGCCTGCAGGCGATAGAGGTGGTGTCCGCCGAGGCGCTGCAGTTGCCGCTGTGGGGCGGACTGGGGGAGGAGGACCGGCTCCGGGCCCGACGGGCGCTGGTGCGGGTGCAGGGCCTGCTCGGCCCGGAGGCGGTGCAGGTGCCGGTGCTGTCCGGTGGTCGCGGACCGGCCGAGCGCATCACGTTGACCCCGCTGGGTGACGAGCCGGTGCCGCAGGCCGACCCGAGCCAGCCGTGGCCCGGCCAACTGCCCGGGCCGTCGCCGACGGTGCTGCTGGATGATCCGGTCGAATTGCTTGATGCCCAGGGCAATCCGGTGCGGGTGACCAGCCGGGGAATGTTCTCCGCCGACCCCGAGCGACTGACCGGCGGCGGCGTCCTCGGCCGGGGCGACAAGCTGCGCTGGTGGTCCGAACCGTGGCCGGTCGACGAACGGTGGTGGGATCCCGATCATGCGCGCGGCCGCACGGCCCGGGCCCAGGTGCTGCTGGAAAGTGAGCGCGCGCTGTTGCTGTGCTACCGGCAAAGGAGGTGGTACCTGGAAGGTGTCTACGAGTAGCGGGATACCGCTTAGGCAAGCTCCCGAACGAACGCCCCGACGCGCTCGACGTACCGGTCGCAGAACGCCGCGGGGTCGACGCCAATGCCGACCTGCGCGTTGGCTTCTCGGCTCGCCGTCCAGCCGGGGACCGTCGCGCCGCGCGGATCGGTCAGCTCGACGTCCACCGTCGCGGGCCGGGTCGCCATCAGCGTGGGGTCCAGCGCGACCGCGGCGGCCAGCGGATCGTGCATGTACGCCAGATAACCGTATCCGCGGGCCTCGTGCGACTCGAAGTAGAACCGCATCGCGTCCTCGATGAACCGGCTCACCCTGGACGGTCCCGACGGCCCCGCCAGCCGGGCCAGGATCTCGGGCGTCATCGCGACGCGCCGGGTCACGTCCAGGCCGCACACGATCGGAAGCTCTTGCCGGCCCGCCCACGCCGCGAATACCTCGGCGGCTGCCTCGGGATCGACCCGGATGTTCCACTCACCCTGGCCGGCGCGAGCCCCGAAGTCGCCGCCCATGATCACCAGGCGGCGCAACAGCGACGGCAGCGCGGGTTCGGCCCGCACCGCCAGCGCCAGGTTGGTCAGCGGGCCGGTGACCAGGCCGACCAGCTCCCCGGCGTGCGCGTGCGCGGCATCGACCCAGGCGGCGACGGCGTCGTACCCGGTCAGCCGGCGGTCGGTGGTCGGCAACCCGGCATAGCCTAAACCGTTGGGGCCGTGGAAGTTCCCGCGCTGTGGCCAGTTGCCGCGCAAAGGCTCGTCGGCGCCTTTGGACACCGGTAGGTCACCGGCGCGGCACAATTCGAGCAGGCCGAGGTTGTTCGCGCACACCTGGTCCACCCCGATGTTGCCGCCGGTCGACGCGATGCCGACCAGAGTTGCGTCGGGACTGGCCAGCAGGTAGATCAGCGCCATCGCGTCGTCGATGCCGGTGTCGACGTCGGCGAACACGGCGCTCATCGGCGCCACGATACGCCCGGTCTACGCTGGCCTGATGCCAGACGACCTCAAGCCGCATTTCGAAGACATCCAGGCGCATTACGACCTGTCCGACGACTTCTTCCGGCTGTTCCTCGACCCCACCCAGACCTACAGCTGCGCCTACTTCGAACGTGACGACATGACGCTGGAAGAGGCGCAGATCGCCAAGATCGACCTGGCGCTGGGCAAACTCGGGCTACAGCCGGGGATGACGCTGCTCGATGTCGGCTGCGGCTGGGGCGCCACCATGCTGCGGGCGGTGGAAACCTACGACGTCAACGTGGTCGGCCTGACGCTGAGCAAAAACCAGGCCGCTCACGTCGAGCGGCTGATCGCGAAATCCGAAAGCCCGCGGTCCCAGCGGATTCTGCTGCAGGGCTGGGAGCAGTTCGACGAGCCGGTGGACCGGATCGTGTCCATCGGCGCCTTCGAGCACTTCGGCCACGAGCGCTACGACGCGTTCTTCACGCTGGCACACCGCCTGCTGCCCGACGACGGAATCATGTTGCTGCACACCATCACCGGGCTGCACCCGCTGGAAATGAAGGAACGCGGCATGCCGCTGTCCTTCACGTTCGCCCGATTCCTCAAATTCATTCTCACCGAGATCTTTCCGGGCGGGCGGCTACCGTCGATACCGATGGTTACCGAGCGCGCCGCCGCGAACGGCTTCACCGTCAGCCGCGTGCAGTCGCTGCAGCCGCACTACGCCAAGACGCTGGACATCTGGTCGGCGGCGCTGGAAGCACACCGCGATCAGGCCATCGCGCTGCAATCCGAGGAGGTGTACGAGCGCTACATGAAGTACCTGACCGGCTGCGCCGACATGTTCCGCGTCGGCTACATCGACGTGAACCAGTTCACCTGCGAAAAGTGACGGCCGATCCGTCGGGTCTGTGGGGGATATGCACGCATTTCCCAGGCGCAACGCCTACCAGTGCAGGCCGGGGACGCGGCGCACCAGCCGCTTGACCGGCTTGGGCACGTCGGGCACCTTGGGTACCGCCCGGGCGGGGCGCCGGGGCCGACGCGGAAGCGGTTCTGCCGCAGGTGTTTCCGTGACACCGCGGGCCGCGGCCGAATCCGGGTAGCCCAGGTACAGCTGGTGCAGGAAGCGCCGCGCGATCCGCGGCGCGAAGTAGTTGCCGGCTTCGGCGAGCGTGCCCATGGGGGTGTCGATGCGGCCCGGCTTTTCGACGAGGCCCCGTACCACCATCGCGGCCGCGCGCTCGGGGCTGATGGCCGGCACCGGGTTGAGCCGCTTTGACGGCGTGATCATCGGCGTGGCCACCAGCGGCATGTGGATGTTGGTGAACGTGATGTGGTCGGACAGCGTCTCGGTGGAGACCACGTCGGAGAATGCGTCCAGCGCCGCCTTGGACGGCAGGTACGAGCTGTACTTCGGGTTGCGGGCCTGCACCCCGGCGCTGGAAACGTTGACGACGTGACCGAACCGCCGCTCCCGCCAGTGCGGCAGCAGCGCCAGCACCATGCGTACCGCGCCGAAGTAGTTGACCGCCATCACCCGTTCGTAGTCGTGCAGCCGGTCGGTGGAGTTGACCACCGAGCGCCGGATGGACCGGCCGGCGTTGTTCACCAGGTAGTCGACGTGGTCGAAGCGGCCCAGGATGTCCTTGACGGTGTGCTCCACCGACGTGGAATCGGTGACGTCGCAGGTGAAGGCGTGCGCCTGGCCGCCGTTCGCGCGGATGTCGGCGACCAGCGTGTCCAGCGCGTCGGCGTTGCGGGCCAGCGCGAACACCGTCGCGCCCCGCTCGGCGACGGCGATCGCCGAGGCCCGGCCGATGCCGCTCGACGCGCCGGTGATGATGACGTGCCGGCCCCGCAGCGGTTCGGCGGGATCGCCGCGTCGGGCCCGGTCGGGGTCGAGGTGTTCGGCCCAGTACCGCCACAGCGCGGGTGCGTAGCTGGAGAACTCGGGCACGTCAATTCCGGTGCCGGCCAACGCCGTCCGCGTCTGGTCGGACATGAAAGTCGGGGCCAGGTCGACGACGTCGAAGATCTCGCCGGGGATGCCCAGCTGGGTGGCCGCCATGTTGCGCAGCACCTTGGCGCGGCCGCTCACCCGCAGCACCGAGGTGCCCACCGAGCGGGGCAGCGCCCCGCGCACCGGCGGCAGCCCGGCGGCCCTGGCGACCCCGCGGTAGATGCCGCGCAGCCCGGTGGTCTTCGGGGCGGTCAGGTGGAACGTCTGCCCGTCCCGACCGGGCATGTGCATCAGCGCGACCAGCGCGTCGACCACGTAGTCGACCGGGACGATGTTGGTGCGCCCGGTGTCCGGCAGCAACATCGGCGTCAGCGACGGCAGCGCGGCCAGCTTCGCCAGCACGCCGAAGAAGTAGTACGGCCCGTCGATCTTGTCCATCTCGCCGGTGCGCGAATCGCCGACCACCACCGCGGGGCGGTAGATGCGGTAGCGCAGGCCGGTCGCGGCGCGCACCAGCGCCTCGGCCTCGAACTTGGTCCGGTGATACGGGCTCGGGAGCTGCTGGCCGACGTCGAAGTCGTCCTCGGTGTACTCGCCGCGGAAGTCACCGGCCACCGCGATCGACGACACGTGGTGAAACTCCGCGTCCAGGCGGCGTGCCAGCCCGAGCACGGCGCGGGTGCCCTCGACGTTGGCCGCCCGCTGCTCGGCCTCGTCGGCGGTGATGTCGTAGATCGCCGCGCAGTGGACGACGTGATCCACGCGGCCCAGCTCCGCGATGGTCGCTTCGGTCAGGTCCAGCTCGGGCAGCTCGCCGACCAGCGGCTTGGCCCGTTCACCCCAGTCCGCGGCGAGGCGTTCGAAGCGGCCCAGCGACTGGCGCCGGACCAGCACCCACACCTCTACCGGCCCGTCGGCGTCCGGACGCTCCAACAATCGGGATACGACACGGCGGCCAATAAACCCGGTACCGCCGGTAACGACATACCGCATTCAGTCATCGTGGCCGCTGGTCGCAGCCGCGTCAACCTTGTGTGATCCAACCGGCGTTGAGTCTGCGTTGGCTGTGGTGTGTACTCGCAGTTTTGCGCGCTGGGCGCAGAGTCAGCGTGGGGCGAACGGCGTGGTCGGGTGTGCGGCGTTGAGTCTGCGTTGGCTGTGGTGTGTACTCGCAGTTTTGCGCGCTGGGCGCAGAGTCATTGTGGGGCGAACGGCGCGGTGGGGTGTACGGCGCGTTGAGTCTGCGTCGGCTGCGGAGTGCACTCGCACTAATGCGCGCTGGACGCGGAGTCAGCGACCGATCAGCTGTTGAACTCGCGCACGCCGTCCCAGTCCACCAGCGTCCAGCCGTTGGTGGGATTGCCGGTGATCACCACGCGGCCGAGGTTGGGCAGCGGGTGCTTTTCCAGCAGAGCGAGCTTGGGGTTCTTCACGTTCATCAGCGTCCAGACCATGATCGCGGTGCCCTGAGAGACCACCAGCGGCTTGCTGTTTCCGCTGTCGTAGATCCGCTTGATGGCCTTGGTGAAGTCCTCGTTGAACTTCTTCCCATTGATCGACCCGGGGATGGTGTTTCCGACGTCGCCGTGCAGGACCCAGTCGTTGGGCGCCAACATGTACGTCGCGCTGGCCATCGATTCGGGCTTGCCGTTGAACCAGCCGGCGTTGAGCGACTCCACCCCGGGCAGCACCGTGGCCTGCTTGCCGAGTTCGCTGGCCAGGGGTGCCGCGGTCTGCTGCGCCTCGGCCATCTCGGACGTATAGATGCCGTCGACGTCCTTGTGGACGATCTGGTGCACCAGCTGCTGCGCCTGCCCCTTGCCGTCGGCGCTGAGGCCCGGACCGGGAATCCCGGTCTCGATGATGCCGTCGGCTTCGGCCTGGGACTGCGCATTTCGGACGAAGGTCAGCGTGATGCTGCGGGCCTGCGGTTCTCCGCCACAGGCGCCGACGACTAGCGTTGCGGCGAGCACGGCCGCCAGTTTCCAGAGCAGGGTGCGGTTTCGCATGGCGATAGCCTGCCCTGCCGATGGGGTCGGTGTGAAGGGTTTGCGATGGTTGGGTGCAGAAAAGGCTCGAATTTGGAATCTGGAGGAGACTGGTATGGCGATTGACCCGAATGCCGTCGGCGCGGTGACCGAGCCGATCCTGTTCGACTGGACCGACCGGGACACGATCCTCTACGCCCTGGGTGTCGGCGCGGGCCTGGACGACCTGCAGTTCACCACCGAGAACAGCCACGGCATAAAGCAGCAGGTGCTGCCGACCTACGCGGTGATCTGCTGCCCGGCGTTCGGGGCTGCCGCCAAGGTGGGGACGTTCAACTGGGCCCTGCTGTTGCACGGATCCCAGAGCATTCGGGTGCACGCGCCGCTGCCGCCCGCAGGCAAGCTGTCCGTGGTCACCGAGGTCGCCGACATCCAGGACAAGGGCGAGGGCAAGAACGCGATCATCGTGCTGCGCGGCAAGGGCAGCGACCCCGATTCGGGCGAGCTGATCGCGGAGACACTGACCACCCTGGTCATCCGCAAGGAGGGCGGCTTCGGCGGCGTGCCCGGCGAGCGGCCGGCCGCGCCGGAGTACCCGGACCGCGAGCCCGACGCGCGCATCGCGCTGCCCACCCGCGAGGACCAGACGCTGATCTACCGGCTGTCCGGCGACCGCAACCCGCTGCACAGCGATCCGTGGTTCGCCAAGGAGATGGCCGGGTTCCCCAAGCCGATCCTGCACGGGCTGTGCACCTACGGCGTCGCCGGCCGCGCGCTGGTCGCCGAACTCGGCAAGGGCGACGCCACCAAGGTCACCGCGATCGACGCGCGGTTCACCTCGCCGGTGTTCCCCGGCGAGACGCTGACCACCCTGATCTGGCGCACCGAGCCGGGTAAGGCGGTGTACCGCACCGTGGTTGAGGGTGCCGACGGCGCCGACGCACGCGTGGTGCTGGACGACGGCGCCGTGGAGTACGTGGAGAGCTAACCGTGCGCTAGCTGCCGCCGTCGGTCCCTGGGGTCCCGCCGGTCCCGAACAGCGATCCGCCGGTGCCGCCGACGTTGGCCTGGCCGCCGGCGCCGGGAGGACTGCCGTCACCGCCGTTGCCGCCGTTGCCCCCGTTGCCGCCGTTGCCGACGGTCTGGGCGTCGCCGCCGTAGCCGCCGACGCCGCCGCCACCACCCCGGCCGGTGTTGCCGTCCGGGGCGGCCGCGACACCGCTGCCGAAGGCGCCGCCGTTGCCGCCGGTCCCGCCGCTGCCGCCGGCGCCGCCGCTGCCGGAGAGCATCGCGCCGTTGGCCCCGAACCCGCCGGCGCCGCCCGCGCCCCCGACACCGCCGTCGCCGCCGGCGCCGCCGCCGGCGCCGTTGTCGCTGCCGCCCTGCGCGCCGGCGCCGCCCATCCCACCGGATCCGCCGTTACCGGCTCGTCCGCCGTGACCCGTGAGGCCGCCGCTGTGGCCGCCGTTGCCGCCGGTTCCGCCGGCGCCGCCCGCGCCGCCGGTTCCGCCGGTGCCGCCGGCGTCGCTTGCGGTGCCGTCGCTGCCGGTTTGGCCACCGCCGCCGTTGCCGCCGCTACCGGCGTTGCCGCCGGCGCCGCCGTTGCCGAACGATCCGGCGTCCCCGCCGATGCCGCCGGCGCCGCCCTTGCCTCCGCCGCCACCGGCGTTGCCGTCGTGTTGGCTGCCGCCGGCTGACGCGATGTTGCTGCCGCCGTTCCCGCCGTTGCCGCCGGCGCCGGCGTTTCCACTCAGCGATCCGCCGAAGCCGCCGGAGCCGCCGTCCCCGCCGGCGCCCCCGACCGCCCCAAGACCCCTGCCTGCGGCATTGCCGCCGTTCCCGCCGACGCCGCCCTGACCGCCGGTGCCGAACAGCCCGGCATTGCCGCCGGCGCCGCCCTTCCCGCCGGCCCCCGCGGCGGAGACGTCGATGTTCTCTCCGCCCGCCCCGCCGGCTCCGCCCGCCCCGCCGGCTCCGGCCACGTACCCGCCGCCGCCACCGGCACCGCCCGCGCCGCCGTCGCCACCGGACGGCCCGATGTCGTTGTTCGCTCCGCCGATGCCGCCGACCCCGCCGGCGCCGCCGGTGCCGAACAACCCGGCGTGTCCGCCGGCGCCGCCGGCCCCGCCGACCGACGACGTATTCGTGTTCAAGCCGGCGCCGGCGTTACCTGCGCTGCCGCCGACCCCGCCGCTGCCGAACATCCGGCCGCCGTCGCCGCCGGCCCCGCCGGCCCCGCCGTTCCCGCCGGAGTTGATGGCGTTGCCGTCCGCGCCGGCCGACCCGGTTCCGCCGGCTCCGCCGTTGCCCCAGAAGCCGGCGCCGCCGCCCCGCCCACCGGCTCCGCCGTCGCTGCCGACGGCCGTGCCCGCTCCGCCGCTGCCCCCGTTGCCGCCGTTGCCGCGCAGCAGCCCGCCGGCTCCGCCTTCGCCGCCCTTCCCGCCGGGTCCACTGGCGCCTCCGGCACCGCCGTTGCCGCCATTCCCGCCGTTGCCGACCAGACCCGCGGATCCGCCGTTACCGCCTGCGAGGCCGGCCGACTGGGAGTAGCCGTCGCCGCCGTTGCCCCACAGCAGGCCACCGTCGTATCCGTTCGGATGGGCCGCTGTCCCGTTGGCGCCGTCGCCAATCAGGTTGCGGCCCAGGATCGCCTGCGTGGGTGCGTTGATCGCGTTAAGCAGGTTCTGCTGCACATTGGCGGCCTCGGTGCTGGCATAGGAGCCCGCGGACTTGTTCAGCAGCTCCACAATTTGTTGGTGGAGCGTCGTCGCCTGCGCGCTGATCGCCTGATATGACCGGCCGTGTTGGCCGAACAGCGCCGCAATCGCGGCCGACACCTCGTCGGCGCCGGCGGCCAACACCGTCGTCGTCTGACCTGCCGCGGCCGCGTTGGCGGCCCGAATCGCCGAGTGGACGCCGGCGAGATCCGTTGCCGCCGTGCCCATCATGTCCGGAGCTGCGATTACAAACGACATGACTGTCCTCCCATCGGCCCCCGATGTTAGGAACAGATCGTAGCGCCGACTGCGGGTTGAGATGGGCAAAATCGGCGCCCGTATTCGATCAAACTGCTTGTGCTCCACGGCAACCGGTGCCGGGCGGCGCTGGTCAGGCCTGGTCGGCGCCGTCAACTCCGCGGCTGCCGCGCCGGCGTCCCCGCCGTCACCAACGTCTGTGGTCAGTACACCCAGCCGCACATAACTGGCACGCACAGGCCACTTCTTGGCGCGTGCGGCCCGGGCCGGCAGGGGGTTGCGGCGCCGATACTCGGGGACAGCACCCGAGCTTGGAGGAGCCATGCGCATCACCGTCGACTACAACCTGTGTGAAGGCCACGGCCAGTGCCTGCTCGCGGCGCCCGACGTCTTCGACCTGCCCGACGGCGCGGACCAGGTGGTGGTGCTGGACCCCGACCCGCCCGAAAGCGAGTACGACGCCGTCGTGCGCGCCGCGGCCATGTGTCCGGCCCAGGCCCTGCACGTCGATCGCTGCGGGTAGTTCGTCGTGCCTACCCGGTCGCCGGGTCGTCGAGGATGCCGCACCGGCCGGCCAGCGCGGCGGCGGCGATCCGGGTGCCGACGCCGAGCTTCTGCAGCAGCGAGGCCACCATCCGCTTGGCGGTCCGCTCCGACACCACCATGCGGGTGGCGATTTCCGCCATCTCCATGCCGGTCGACACCAGCGTCCACAGCTTGATGTCGGCCGGCGTCAGCGATTCCAGCACCGAGGGTTTATGGGCGTGCGACAGCAACGAATCGAGCAGCATCGGATCGAGCACCCGCAGACCGGACGCGATGGTCTGCAAGGGGCCGACCAGAGCTTCGGGCCGCAGCGTCTTGGACAGGAAGCCGTCGGCGCCGGCGCGCAGTGCGTCCTCGGCCAGCTGCGGATCCCCGGTGCCCGACAGGGCCAGGATCCTGGTCCGCGGGTGGCGGGCCTTGATGTGGCGGATGGCCGCCACGCCGCCCAGCGGGGGCATGGACAGGTCGACGATGGCGATGTCGGCGTGGCAGGACCCGACGAGGTCGGAAGCCTCCTCGACGAAGGTGGTGCGGCCCCCGATGACGAACTGGCCGCCCCAGTCCCGGGTCAACAGCAACTGCAGGCCCTCGGCGAACAATTCGTGGTCGTCGACAATCACCACCACCAGGGGCTTGTGGTCCACGCGCCGGATCGTAGTCCCCCCGCCCGCGCTGGCTAGGGTCAGGCGGTGACCACTCTGCGACGCCTGGGCACGCTGCTGGTCCCCGGGGGCGACGGCTACGGGTTGGCCCGCGTCGTGGTGGCCGTGCGGGTGGCCGTCGTGGTGTCGATCGGCGTGCTGGTCGCGATCGGTCCGGAATGGATGCGCCGCTACGTCGTCGTGCTGGCCGTCGCTCTGGCCGTGGCGCTGTGTTATGCGGCCGTCCTGATGGCCCATCCCCGCGCCGAGGTCCGTCGTACCCGCTACGCCTGGCTGGTCTCGACACTGGACAGCGTGCTGACGCTGGCGCTGATCTGGCTGACCGGAGGCGCCGCCAGCCCGGTGGCCGTGGTCCTGGTGCTGGTGGTGATCGCCTCGGCTGCGCGGCTGAGATTCCTTGAGTGCCTGATGCTTTCGGTGATCTTGGGGATGGCGTACCTGGTCGTGGTCCTGCTGCCCGGGCCGACGGCGCCGCCGACGCTGCCGGGCGCCGTTCAGGGGACGTGGTGGGCGCTCTACGTGGTATTCGTGGCGGTGCTCAGCGGAGGGCTGTCGGTCCTGGCCGAGCGCGAGCACCGATCGCGAGTGAAGGCGCTGGTGGAGGCCGAGGCCGAACACGCCGCGGCGGAGGAGGAGCGAGACCTGCGGGCCCGGTTGCTGCGCTCCTATGAGGCGCAGCGGGAAGGTCTGCAGGTGGTGTTGCACGAGTTCCGTACGCCGGTCGCCTCGTTGGACGCGCTGGCCGGTGCGCTGACCGACGCCTCGCCGATGTCACCGTCGGATCGGGATGCGGCGATACGCCTCGCCGGCCGCCACGCCCGGCATCTGTCCGACATGCTCGACGCGCTGTCGGACGTAAATCTGAGCAGGCAGCCCGCGTTCTCGTCGGGCCGGGTGCGACGCGTCGACGTGCTCGATCTGGTGGCCGAGGCCGGGGACGCCGCCGGGGTGCGGCCGCCACGGCTGCAGGTCCGCGCGATCGGCGACATCCCGCCGATCCAGGTGGACGCCCAAGGCCTGCGCCGGGTGTTGACCAACCTGCTGGAAAACGCCGCCCGGCATGGCCGCGAACGTCCCATCGACGTCACGTGCGAATGCGGTGAGGGCCGGCTGCGGGTTTCGGTGCTCGACCGCGGACCCGGTGTGCCGCAGGAGAGTCTCAGCGCCTTGACCGACAAGTTCGTCAGCCTCTCGGACCGCCGCGGAACGGCCGGCCTGGGGCTGTGGATCGTCGCGCAAATCGTGGAAGCGCTCGGGGGCACGGTGCAGTTCGCCACCCGCGCGGAGGGCGGCCTGACCGCTTCCTTCTCGATCCCGGTCGGCTGAGCGCCGCAACGTGGCCCACCCGGGCCGCGGGTTGGCCCGCATGACTCCACTCTCGCGCCGCCAAGTGACCAAGACTGACGGCAGCCTGAAAGGACGACCAATGACGACCGCCACCCCGACCTACAAGAACATCGACCTGAGCGACAGGGAGTTCTGGACGCGGCCTCACGAGGAGCGCGACGCGGCGTTCGCGGTGCTGCGGCGCGAGAATCCCGTGCCCTGGAGCCGGCCCGCCGACTCCGACCTGTTGCCGGCCGAACAGAACACCAAGGGCTTCTGGTCGCTGACCAAGCAGGAGGACATCCGGTTCGCCAGCCGGCATCCCGAGATCTTCTCCTCCGCCCAGGGCATCACCATGGAGGACTTCCCGCCGGAGATGATCCACATCGCGCAGTCCTTCATCGCGATGGACGCGCCCCGGCACACCCAGCTGCGCGGCATCACCCTGGACGCGTTCAAGCCGCGCAACCTGCGCCGGCTTCAGGGCTGGATTCAGGGCCACGCCCGCGACCTGATCTCCGAGATGTCGCATCTGGGCGAAGGCGACTTCGTGGAACTGGTGTCGGTCAAGCTGCCCGCCCGCATCTTCGCCAGCTTCTTCGGGCTGCCACCCGGCGAAATCCACGAGAAGACCATCAACGCCGCGCAGCGGCTGCTCGGCTGGACGGACCCGGACGTGCGCGGCGACCGCAGCGCCCTGGAGTTGTTCGCCGGCGCCGTGATGGACCTGCACGAGACCGCGTCGCTGCTGATTCCCGAGCGGCGGGCACACCCTGCCGACGACCTGGTCAGCTGGATGGTGCAGGCCGAGTTCGACGGCGAGAAGATGAGCGACGACGAGCTCAAGGCCTTCTTCACGCTGCTGGCCGTGGCCGCCAACGACACCACGCGGCACGCGTCGGCGCAGGCCATCCACGCCTTCTCCAAGTTCCCGCGGCAGCGCGACCTGCTGGTCGCCGACGTCGAGGGCCGGGTGGACCTGGCCGTCGAGGAAGTCCTGCGCTGGGCCTCGCCGCTGCTGCACATGCGGCGCACCGCCACCCAGGACATCACGCTGCACGGCTCGGAGATCAAGGCCGGCGACAAGGTGGTGCTCTGGTACATCTCGGGGAACCGCGACGAGGACGTCTTCGAGAATCCGTTCGAGTTCGACATCTTCCGTAGCCCCAACCCGCACATCGCCTTCGGCGGCGGCGGTCCGCACTTCTGCCTGGGCGCGGCCCTGGCACGCACCATGCTGCGCTCGCTGCTGACCGAGTTCTACACCCGCATCCCCGACATTTCCGCACCCGAGCCGCACTTCCAGGTGGCCAACTTCATCAACGGCATCAACAGCCTGCCCGCCACCTGGACACCCGAACACCGTTGAGCGGAAGGAAATCACGCATGAAGACCAAAGCCGGCGTGCTGTGGGGGCTGCACCAGAAGTGGGAAGTCGAGGAGCTCGAACTCGACGGGCCGAAGGAACGCGAAGTGCTGGTGAAACTCATTGCCAGCGGCCTGTGCCACTCCGACGACCACCTGGTCACCGGGGACATGCCCATGAACCTGCCGGTCGTCGGCGGGCATGAGGGCGCCGGCGTCGTCGTCGACGTGGGGCCGGGAGTCACCGAGGTGGAGACCGGCGACCACGTGGTACTCAGCTTCATCCCCGCCTGCGGGCGCTGCCGCGCCTGCGCGAAGGGGATGGGCAACCTGTGCGAGTACGGCGCCGCCATCATGGCCGGGCCTCAACTCGACGGCACCTTCCGGTTCCACGGCCGCGGCCACGACATCGGCCAGATGTGTGTGCTGGGGACGTTTTCCGAGTACACCGTGGTGCCGATCGCCTCGGTGGTCAAGGTGGACAAGGACATTCCGCTGGACAAGGCGGCGCTGGTGGGCTGCGGCGTGACGACCGGGTACGGCGCCGCGGTCCGGACCGGCGAGACGCGCGACGGCGAGACGGTGGTCGTCATGGGGGTCGGCGGCCTGGGCATCAACGCCGTGCAGGGCGCGGCCATCGCCGGCGCCCGCCACGTGGTGGCCGTGGACCCGGTGGCGTTCAAGCGGGAGCAGTCCTTGCGGTTCGGCGCGACCCACGTCGCCGCCGACGTCGCCGAGGCGCAGGCAGTTGTCTCCGAGGTGACCCGCGGTGAGATGGCCGACGTCTGCGTGGTGACCACCGACAGCGCCGAGGGCGCCTACGTCGCGCAGGCCCTGAGCCTGGTCGGCAAGCGGGGGCGGGTGGTGATGACCGCGATCCCGCACCCGACGGACACCGTCGTCGACATGTCGCTGTTCGATCTCACCCTGTACGAGAAGCAGGTGCGGGGTTGTCTTTTCGGCTCCTCGAGCCCGCGTGTCGACATCCACCGGATGCTGGAGCTGTACCGGGCCGGCCGGCTCAAGCTCGACGAGCTGATCACTCGCGAGTATCAGCTCGACGAGCTCAACCAGGGTTACGAGGACATGCACAGCGGGCGAAACCTGCGGGGCATCGTCAGGTTCTGAATCGTGTACCCGGGTACCGGGGTAGCGCCTGGTTAGGGCTGGTCGGTGCCGTCGAATCCGCGGTTGCGAACAGCGTTCCGCCGGCGCCGCCGTCACCGCCCTTGCCGTCGAACCCCGCCGTTGCTTCAGTCGACGCGGGAGTCGATCAGTTGACGGGCCAGCCGCTCGGTGAACTCGGCCACCGCGGCCGGACTGTCGAGCCCGAACAGCGCCGCGGTGGTGCGGTCACCGTCCTCGTTGTGCCGCACCAGGATCGGCACACCGCTGATGCCAGGGTCGCGGACGGCGTCGAACGCATCCTCGTCGGTGATGTCGTCGCCGAGGTAGACCGGTGTCAGGGCACCCGAACCGGCCCCGTGCAGGTGTTCCAGCACCCAGCGCAGCGTCTTGCCCTTGTCCCAGTCGACGTCGGGCCGTAGCTCGATGACCTCGCGGCCCGTCGTCACCCGCAGCGCGTCGTGCCGGCCCGCCGCGCGCACCGCGGCGGCCACCTCGCCGACCCGGTCACGGGCGGCGTTGCGATAGTGCACGGCCACCCCGAACCGCTTGTGCTCCACGACAACTCCGGGAATCGACCCGAACCGCTCGCGCAGCCGGGCGGCCTCCTCCGCCAGCACCGGTACGGCCGCCGCCGCCTCTTCGTTCTGGTGGTGCGTTCCGTCGGGCGCGGTCAGCTCGAAGCCGTGGCTGCCGGCGTACCAGATGCCGGGCAGCCCGACCCGCTCGGTGACGTCGGCGAGGTCGCGGCCGGACAGCACCGCGACCGGGCAGTTCGCGGCCAGATCGCGCAGCGCCTCGGCGGCGCCCGGGGCGGGCACCGCGGCGTCGGGGTCGTCGACGATGTCGGACAGCGTCCCGTCGAAGTCGTAGAACACCGCGGGATTTCGGCCGATGAGGTCGGCGGCTTGTCGGGCGTCGGGCAGCTGCGACATGCGCAGGTCGCCGGTCCGCACGTCGACCTCGCCGAGGTCGGAGACCACGGCGTCGGCGTCGCTCGCGTCGACCCCGATCACCAGCGCGAATCCGGCCGCGCGCGCCGCGGCGACGGCGGCCGGTTCAGGCGTGACGACGACAGCCCGGCCCGCGCGCGCCGACAGGCGCTCGGCCGCCGCGGGCAGTTCATCCGGCGAGGAGAACGCGCCGGTGTGCACGCCGACGTCGTCCAGCTGCGCGATCAGCGGTTGGGTGCCGTCCAGCGCGGCGTCGAACAGCACCGCGTCATGGCGGCGCGGGTCGATAGTGACCGGCATGACCAACCTTCTCACGGTGGTCAAATAGCAGGATCAGCGACGTGCGTGCGCCTGCGACGGGGCGGACCGCAAAGCGGCGGACTTGCGGCGGCGGCGGTCCTTGCTGAACAGCAGGACGGAGTCCGCGCTGAGCGCCACCAGGCGCGCCATGCCCAGCTCGATGCCGTCGGCGAGGCGCTTCACGTCGAGCGCGGCGTCATAGTCGGCGGTGATGCCGAAGACCAACTCGTCGCCGTAGCTGAGCACCGCTACCCCCGTGCTCAGTTGCTGCGCGGTCGGCGGGATCGGCAGCACCCGCGCCATGCGCTGGCCCATCAGCTGCAATCGGTCGCGAGGTCCGGGCATGGTGGTCGCCAGCGTCACGATGGCGCGTTGCGGCAGCCGGGCCAGCAGTTGAATCGCCGGTCCGCGCAACGCATTCGGCAGGTAGCCCAGCGCCGACTCCAGCAGGCCCGGCTGGGGTTCGGTGGTGCGCTTGGTCTGCAGTCGGTGATGCACCATCCGCAGCCGCTGCACCGGGTCCTGGTGCTCGACGGGCAGGTACGGCAGCACGGCCGACAGGGTGCGCAGCGAGTCCGCCCGCGGTTGCAGCCCGCGGCCCAGCAGCACCGTCCGGAAGCCTTCGGTGACGGCGGCCAGCGCGACGTCGTTGCTGGTCACGCCGAATTTGCGGCAGACCTTGTCGACGGCGGTGATGGGGATTCGCACGGTGTGGTACTGCCGCATGGTGACCGGGGTGGCCGGAGCGTTGCGCGCCCACGGCGCGACCGCCTCGACGACGGCTTCCGCCGCCTTGACGACCCGGCCCGCCGAGGCCTGCCACAGCGCGTCGGGCCAGCTCGGCGTGTCGACGGGTGAAAGCGGCTTGGCGCCAACGTGGTTGGCGAACGTGTCGCTGTCGGCGTCGTCGCAGAGCCGGGTGAGGATGTGGGCCGCCGAGATGCCGCTGTCGGCCATGCGGTGGTGGATCTTCATCAGGATCGCCCACTGGTTGCCGCGCAGGCCCTCGATGACCCAGCATTCCCAGGGCGGCCGGTCGGGGTCCAAAGGACGTTCGAGGGCGTGGGCGATGGCGCGGGACAACTCGGCCTCGTCACCCGGCCGGGGGAGCGCCACGCGCCGCACGTGATCGGTGACGTCGAGGTCCGGATGGTCGAACCGCGGTATCGACGTGATCCGCTCGGCCAGTAAGCGTTTGAACTGCTGGTAGTCGGCGCCGCCATCGACGACAGCCACCGCCCCGATGGCGAGGCTGGCCTGCTGGTCCGGATCCGGCAGCAGGCCGGAATCCAAAGTCCTCAGTTGTCCCATCGCGTAATCCCCACCGATCGTTCGCCCTGCGTACCAGTTTCCCGTGCACCACATTGGGCCGATAGGCCTCCAAGGTTAAGACCTTGTTTTGGAGTTGAAGATTGTTTAACAACCCGGGGATTTATTCGAACAAACTTTCGATACACTGGGCGGCATGGGTTGGTTCAACGGGCCGCCGAGCTGGGCGGAGATGGAGCGGGTGCTCGACGGCAAGCCGCGCCATGCGCCGGAGGTGGTGGAGGAGGCTCCGCTGTCTCGCCGTCGTCCCACGTATCAGCCCCCGGCGGATGGCCGGCCGGTCCGCTCGTCCGTTCCCTATGCCGAACTGCATGCGCATTCCGCGTTCAGCTTTTTGGACGGGGCCAGCACGCCGGAAGAGCTGGCCGAGGAGGCCGCCCGGCTGGATCTGCGCGCGCTGGCGCTGACCGATCACGACGGGCTGTACGGGGCGGTGCGGTTCGCCGAAGCCGCTGCGGAACTTGACGTGCGCACGGTGTTCGGCGCCGAGCTGTCGCTGGGGGCGGGTGCCCGAACCGAGGTTCCGGACCCGCCCGGCCCGCACCTGCTGGTGCTGGCCCGCGGCCCGGAAGGCTACGGGCGGTTGTCGCGGCAGCTGGGTGCGGCGCATCTGGCCGGCGGCGAGAAGGGCAAACCGCGCTACGACCTGGACGCGCTGACCGAGGCCGCCGGCGGGCACTGGCACATTCTCACCGGATGCCGAAAAGGCGCTGTGCGTCAAGCGCTTTCCGACGGCGGCCCGGACGCGGCACGGCGGGCGCTGGCCGATCTGGTGGACCGGTTCGGCGCCGGACGGGTCAGCGTCGAGCTGACCCACCACGGCCAACCGCTCGACGACGAGCGCAATGCCGCGCTGGCCGCGCTGGCGCCGCGCTTCGGCGTCGGCGTCGTCGCCACCACCGCCGCGCATTTCGCGCATCCGTCCCGGGGGCGGCTGGCGATGGCGATGGGGGCCATCCGCGCCCGGCAGTCGCTGGATTCGGCCGCGGGGTGGCTGGCCCCGCTGGGCGGATCCCACCTGCGGTCCGGTGCGGAGATGGCGCGGCTGTTCGCGCAGCAGCCCGGCGCGGTGGCCGCCGCGGCCGAACTCGGCGAGCAGTGCGCATTCGGGCTGGCACTCATCGCGCCGCAACTGCCGCCCTTCGACGTCCCCGACGGGCACACCGAGGACAGCTGGTTGCGGTGGCTGGCCATGGCGGGGGCGCGGGACCGCTACGGTTCCCCTTCCGGGGCTGCACGGGCGTACGCCCAGATCGAACATGAGCTCAAAGTGATTGCACAACTGCGGTTTCCGGGCTATTTCCTGGTGGTACACGACATCACCCGGTTCTGTCGGGAGAACGACATCCTGTGCCAGGGCAGGGGATCGGCGGCCAATTCCGCGGTCTGCTATGCCCTCGGTGTCACAGCTGTCGACCCGATCGCCAACGAGCTGTTGTTCGAGCGTTTCCTGTCGCCGGCCCGCGACGGGCCGCCCGACATCGACATCGACATCGAGTCGGACCAGCGGGAAAAGGTGATCCAGTACGTCTACGACAAATACGGTCGCGACTACGCCGCCCAGGTCGCCAACGTCATCACCTACCGGGGGCGGATCGCGGTCCGCGACATGGCCCGCGCCCTGGGCTTCTCGCAGGGCCAGCAGGACGCGTGGAGCAAGCAAATCAGCCACTGGAGCGGTCAGCCCTCCGATATCGAGGACATTCCGGAGCAGGTTGTCGACCTGGCCAACCAGATCCGTAATCTGCCGCGGCACATGGGCATCCACTCCGGCGGGATGGTGATCTGTGACCGCCCGATCGCCGACGTGTGTCCCGTGGAGTGGGCGCGCATGGAGAACCGCAGCGTCCTGCAGTGGGACAAAGACGACTGCGCGGCAATCGGTTTGGTGAAGTTCGACCTGCTCGGGCTGGGCATGCTCTCTGCGCTGCACTATGCGCGGGACCTGGTGGCGGAGCACAAGGGCATCGAGGTGGACCTGGCGCGACTGGATCTGGCCGAGCCGGCGGTGTACGAGATGCTGTCGCGCGCCGATTCCGTCGGCGTGTTCCAGGTGGAGTCGCGCGCGCAGATGGCCACGCTGCCGCGGCTGCGGCCCCGGGTCTTTTACGACCTGGTGGTGGAGGTCGCGCTGATCCGCCCAGGGCCCATCCAGGGCGGGTCGGTGCATCCCTACATCCGGCGCCGCAACGGCCTGGACGCGATAGTCTACGACCACCCGTCCATGGAGCCGGCGCTGCGTAAGACGCTGGGGGTGCCGCTCTTTCAGGAACAGCTGATGCAGCTGGCGGTCGACTGCGCGGGGTTTACGGCCGCCGAGGCGGACCAGTTGCGCCGCGCCATGGGGTCCAAGCGTTCGGCCGAACGGATGCGACGGCTGCGCGGCCGGTTTTACGACGGCATGCGCACCCTGCACGGCGCCTCCGACGAGGTGATCGACCGGACCTACGAAAAGCTGGAGGCGTTTGCCAACTTCGGCTTCCCCGAAAGTCACGCGTTGTCCTTCGCGTCGCTGGTGTTCTATTCGTCGTGGTTCAAGCTGCACCACCCGGCGGCGTTCTGCGCGGCGTTGCTGCGCGCCCAGCCGATGGGCTTCTACTCGCCGCAGTCGCTGGTGGCCGACGCGCGCCGGCACGGCGTGTTGGTGCACGGCCCGTGCGTCAACGCCAGCCTGGCGCACGCGTCGCTTCAGAACGCCGGCATGGAGGTCCGCCTCGGCCTGGGCGCGGTTCGCCACATCGGTCAGGACCTCGCTGAGACGCTGGTGGAAGAGCGAAACGCCAACGGCCCCTTCGCCTCTCTGCTGGACCTGACCGGCCGTTTGCAGTTGACCGTGCCGCAGACCGAAGCGCTGGCGACCGCGGGGGCACTGGGCTGCTTCGGGATGTCGCGGCGGGAGGGACTGTGGGCGGCCGGGTCCGCGGCCACCGAGCGGCCGGACCGGCTGCCCGGCGTGGGGTCGTCGACGCACGTTCCGGCGCTGCCGGGGATGAGCGAGCTGGAGTTGGCCGCCGCCGACGTGTGGGCCACCGGCGTCTCCCCAGACAGCTATCCGACGCAGTTCCTGCGGGCCGACCTGGACGCGATGGGCGTGGTGCCCGCAGCGGAGTTGGCGACGGTGCCCGACGGCGACCGGGTGCTGATCGCCGGCGCGGTGACGCATCGGCAGCGGCCCGCGACGGCCCAAGGGGTGACGTTCGTCAACCTCGAGGACGAGACGGGGATGGTCAACGTGCTCTGCACGCCGGGGGTGTGGGCCCGACACCGCAAGCTGGCGAACACCGCTCCGGCGCTGCTGATCCGCGGCCAGGTGCAAAACGCCAGCGGGGCGATCACCGTCGTCGCCGAGCGGCTGGGCCGCATCTCGCTGTCCGTCGGGTCGAAGTCGCGGGACTTCCGGTAACGCGGCGGCGCTTCGCGGAAGGGGCCGACCGCGGCCCCGACGTGCGGCCAGCCGCACACTCGGCGGCGGGGGCCTCTCGGTTAGGGCGGCCCCAGCTTGTGCTGGTGGGCGTACACGACGGCGTGGATGCGGTCGCGTTCCGGCGAACCAGCTGGCGCATTACGCGGCTTCCAGGCGAGCCGTCAGCGGCCCCTTGGAGCTCAGGCCGTCGGCGTGGTCCACACCTTCGTCGGCGTGATCCGCAGCCGGGTGCTGAAGTTGGCCATCATGTCGGTCAGGCCCTCGCGGTCGGCGTCCTCGCGGTACTTCGTCCAGTAGGCAGCGTCTTCGCGGCAGTCGACGTCGGTGGCGTCCACCACTGCGGTGCCGGCGACGACGATGACGCCCCCGCCCTGGCCGTCGGAATCGAGGTTCAGGCTCACCTGGGGACGCGCCTTGATGTGGGCGACCTTGGCGGCGCTCGGCATCGAGTACACCGTCAGGTCGGCGCCGTCAAAGTAGAACCAGACCAGCCGCGGCACCGGCTGCCCCGACTTGGCGACGGTGGTCAGCCACCCGCAATGGTCCGATTCGAGCCTGCTGGAAACCTCTTGTGTCAGTTCGACGCTCATGGGTGCAACGGTAGCCTCCAAGCATGACACTCAACCTGTCCATCGATGAAGTCCTGAGCACCACCCGCTCGGTGCGCAAGCGTCTCGATTTCGACAAGCCCGTGCCCCGCGACGTGCTGATGGAATGCCTGGAGTTGGCACTGCAGGCGCCGACGGGCTCCAATTCGCAGGGCTGGCAATGGGTGTTCGTCGAGGACGCCGAGAAGAAGAAGGCGATCGGCGACGTCTATCTGGCCAACGCGAGCGGCTACCTCAAGTCACCGGCGGCGGAGTACCCCGAGGGCGACACCCGCGGCGAGCGGATGGGCAAGGTCCGCGATTCGGCCACGTACCTCGCCGAGCACATGCACGAGGCGCCGGTGCTGCTGATCCCGTGCCTCGAGGGCCGGGAGGACAGGTCGCCGTTGGGTGGTGTGTCGTACTGGGCGTCGCTGTTCCCGGCAGTCTGGAGCTTCTGCCTCGCGCTGCGCTCGCGCGGGCTGGGTTCCTGCTGGACGACCCTGCACCTGCTAGGCGACGGCGAGCGCAAAGTCGCCGACATCCTCGGCATCCCGTACGAGCAATACAGCCAGGGCGGCCTGTTTCCGATCGCCTACACCAAGGGCACCGACTTCCGCCCCGCCAAGCGGCTACCGGCCGAGAGCCTCACGCACTGGGACCGCTGGTAAGCGGCCATACCTCGACGACCCCGTGTGCCATCGCGCACGGGGTCCGGCTGACCCGCTCGATCGCGGCGTCGACGTCATCGGCCTCGATCACCCCGAACCCCGCGATCGGCAGGGCCGATTGCAGGAAAGACCCCGGTTCGACCCGAATGCCGGTGTCCTCGGGATTGCGCACCTGAACGGGCCGGCCGGCGATTCCGATGATCGCGCCGGCCGCACCGAGTTCGTCGTCGCGGGCGTGCGCGGCCCGCCGGCATTGGTCGCTGATGCGGCGGTATCCCGCCTCGTCGCCGTAGCCGATCGTGATGAAGGTAGGCATATCAATGCTGACCGCCGCCGGCCCCGACATTCATCGGGAGACGGGGTCATCCCGACAGCTAGCCGGGGGTGCCGTCGCTGCCGTCGGCGCCGTCGAACGTGACGCCGCCGTCGCCCGGCACGCCCGGGTCGCCGGGCCGTTCGCTGCCACGGCCGCCGACCGCGCCGTCGCCCGCAGCGCCGTGCGCACCGCCCTGGCCTCCTGTACCGGCGCCGCCGCCGGTGCCGGTGATGCCCTGCTGGCCGCTCAGTATGCCGCTGCGACCGCCGGCGCCGCCGTGACCCCCGTCGCCTCCGCCGCCGCCCACGCCGCCGTGACCGGCATCACCGCCATCGCCGCCCTGGCCGCCCTGGGACAGAAAGTTCTGGCTGAAGGCAGCGGCGCCCTGGGTGCCGTCCACTCCGGTGCCGCCCGTACCGCCGATGCCGCCCGCGCCTCCGCCGCCGCCCTGCCCGCCGGTGCCGCCGTGGCCGAGCAACAAGCCACCAGCGCCGCCCGTCCCGCCAACGCCACCAGCGCCGCCGTGCCCTCCGGCGCCGCCCGTACCGCCGGCGCCACCGTCACCGCCACCGCCACCGAAGGCCCAGGAATTCACGGAAGCAGCGCCGTTGCCACCCGGGATGCCGTTGAATCCACCGATCCCGCCGGTGCCGCCGATGTCGCCCCTGCCGCCGGCGGCCCCGTTCCCGCCGACACCGCCAGCCCCGCCGTCGCCGATCAGCCGCCCGCCACGACCCCCTGCGCCGCCCGCACCGCCCGCACCGCCGGCCTGGCCGTCGGTTCCGACTCCGCCGGCGCCGCCGTTCCCGCCGGTACCACCGGCTGCGGAGAACTGAGAGGCGGCCACACCGCCCGCGCCGCCGTTGCCTCCGGTGCCGCCACCGGCACCTCCGGTCGCGCCGCCGCCACCCCTGCCACCAACGGCGCTATCGGTGTTCAACACGTTGTCCGTGGCCGAGCCGCCATCGCCGCCGTTGCCGCCGTTGACGCCAGGGCCGCCCGGTGTACCGTCGCTGCCCTTGCTGCCGATGACTTCGCGGGTGGCGGGTTGCCACGTCCCGTTCGTGCCGGCGGCCCCGTTGAGCGCGGGATCGCTGACGGGGGTGGGGTTGTGGCCGTCGCCGCCGGCCAGGCCGTCGCCGCCGTGCCCGCCGGCGCCGCCCGCGCCCCAGATCCCGGCACTGCCGCCCGCGCCGCCGCTGCCGCCGTTACCGCCCGCGAGCAACGCGTTGCCGCCAGCCCCGCCGGACCCGCCGTTGCCGAGCCAGCTGCCCCCGCGACCGCCCGCGCCGCCGGCCGCTCCGGCGCCGCCCGCCCCGCCGTTGCCGCCGTTGCCGATCAGGCCGGCGCTACCGCCGCTGCCGCCCGCCATGCCGGCGGTCGCACTGGCGTCATAGCCGGCGCCGCCGTTGCCGTAGAGCAAGCCGCCGGCCTTGCCGTTGGGGCTGGCGAGTGTGCCGGCCGCGCCGTTGCCGATCAACGCGCGCCCGACGAGCAGCTCGGTGGGCGCATTGATCGCGTTCAACGCGTTCTGCTGCAGAGTCTGCAGCGGGGAGGCGTTCGCCGCCTCCGCGAGGGCGTAGGCGTTTCCGCTGGTGTGCAACGCCTGGACGAACCGATCGTGGAACGTCGTCAGCTGCGCGGCCAGCTGTTGATAGCCGTGGGCGTGGCCGGAGAACACGGCCGCAACGGCCGCCGACACGTCGTCGGCGCCGGCGGCCAGCAGGGCCGTCGTCGCGGGCGCCGCCGCGGCATTCGCCGTCTGCAACGCGGAACTGATCGTTGCCGCATCCGCCGCCGCCACGCTCACCGCGTCGGGAACCGCCACCACGTATGACATCGCTGTCCCTTTCCGGTATTTTTTGAAATCCGGGAGCTGACAGCATAATTCAATGCGGTTAGTTAGGGACGGTAATCGGCGGGCTGGCCGGACCTCCGCGGTCTAGAGGAGAGAGGCGTTGGCCGCCTCGGTGTCGGCGTAAGCGTTTCCGCACTGACGCATCGCCTGCACGAACTGGTCGTGAAAGGCGGCCATCTGCGCGGCGAGCTGCTGAAATCCCTGCGCGTGGCGGGAAAATGTCGCGGCCAGTGCCAGCGACACCTCATCGCGACCGGCTGCCAGCAGGCCCGTCGTCGTGGGCTCAGCCGCGGTACTCGCCGCGCTCAGGGCCGACCCGATCTGCGCCACGTCCGTCGCTGCCGCGCCCACAGCTTCCGGCACCGCTGTCACGTACGACATGGCTGTCCTCCGGGTCGTCAACGCGAATCTTGGTGGCTCACACGTTATTCCGATCCCACACAAATATGTAGTGAATGTAGCTACACCACAGTCGATTCACAGCCGTCCCGGTGTTTCCCGTCCCGTAACTGCCGCGTCGAAGCTGCGTCAGATCCCGCCCGCGTAGCCGTGCTGGCGCCACGCCTCGTAGACGGCGATCGCCGCGGCGTTTGCCAGGTTCAGCGATCGGCGGCCCGCCAGCATCGGGATGCGGACCCGGTGGGTGACGTGCGGGTCGGCCAGGGTCGCCGCGTCCAGCCCGGTGGGCTCGGGCCCGAACATCAGCACGTCGCCGGCCCGATAGCCAATGTCGGCGAACGACGCCGTCGCCCCCGCGGAGAATGCGACCACCCGCTTCGGCGCCAGCGCGTCCCACGCCGCGTGCAGCGACGCGTGCACGGTGACCGATGCCAGGTCGTGATAGTCCAGCCCGGCCCGCCGCAGCTTGGGTTCGGACAGATCGAAGCCCAGCGGCTCGACCAGGTGCAGCTCGCAGCCGGTGGCCGCCGCCGTCCGGATCGCATTGCCCGTGTTGGGCGCGATGCGCGGGGTGACGAACATCAGCCTGAACACACTAGGAACGTTACGGCCGTGCGCGAGCTAAGCGCCGCCCAGCGCCGAAGTAATGATGCGAAGAATTTCTTGGATTGCGCCGAGGCCAACGGCAAGGCCGAAAACTCCCCACACTATGGGCGCGAGCAGAATCGTCATCGTCACGGAGGTCAGGAATTCGGAGAGCGGGAACTCCTCCAAGCCCCATTGGACCTGCTCTGCAAACACAGCGAAATACTGTAGGAACGTGGCGATGGCATCCTCGACGCTCGTGTAAGCGGTCGCGCTGGATCTCAGGTTCTGTACGAACAGCTCTTGGATAGCCATCGCCTGGCGGGCCCCGGCCTGGTAGCCCTCGGCATGGCCAGAGAACAACTGCGCGATCGCCACTGATACCTCGTCCGCGGCCGCGGGCAGCACCGCTTGGGTCGGCGGGGCGGCCGCCAGGTGGGCCGCCTCGAGGGTCGAGCCGATGGCCGCCAAATCCGCCGACGCCGCGTGCATCACTTCCGGCGCCGCAATCACATAGGACATGTCTTCAACACTCGACTTCGTCGAAGCGCGCGATTGCAGTAGTTCAACACTTAAATGCGCCGGGACATCGCGTCCGATGGGGCGCGCTTGCCCGCGCGGTAGTTTGTCGAGGTAACGACCCGGTGTACGCCATTGGTGACCAGGCCCACGGGCTGTCATACTCGCAGGATCGCCAGGCCTCTCCCGTGCGTGCCCAGTTACGTGGGGCGCGCGGAATAATGCAGGAAGTTTGATGACCTTCTCTATTGTCGGAGCGCGGAGTGTCGGCGCGGCGGCCCTGAGCGCGGTCGCCGCCATATGACGATGTTCACCCGCCCGGCCACCCAGGCCGCGGCGGTTCCCCCCGACGCATCTCCCGCCGCCGCGGTGCCGGCAAAGCGGCCGCCCGCCTGGTCGGTGAGCAATTGGCCGGTCCGATGGAAGGTCCTGGCGATCGTGCTGGTGCCGCTGGTGCTGGCGACGGTCTTCGGCGGTTTGCGGGTCGCGGACGCGATGGGCAGCTCCAAGACCCTGCGGTTGGCCGCCGCCCGCGCGGATGTGATCCCGGCGATTACGAAGTACATGTCGGCGCTGGATGTCGCGCTGCTGGCGAGCTCCACCGGCCGCGACGTCGAAGGGGCGAAGCAGAACTTCGAGGCGCGCAAGTCCGAACTGCAGACGCGGTTGGCCACCGACCTGAACCCCGACGTCCGGTCGGGGGTGAGCAGCCTGCTCAACGGCGGCCAGGCGCTGCTGGACAAGGTGCTGGGCAACAGCATCGGCCTGCGCGACCGGGTGACCAGCTACGCGCCGCTGCTGTTGACGGCGGAGAACGTGATCAACGCGTCGGTGCAGGTGGACAGCGAGCGCATCCGGGCCCAGGCGCAGGGCCTGAGCCGTGCGGTTGGGGCCCGCGGGCAGATGACCATGCAGGAGATCCTGGTGACCCGCGGCGCCGACCTGCCCGAGCCGCAACTGCGGACCGCGATGATCACCCTCGCCGGCACGGAACCGTCGACGCTGTTCGGGATGACCGAGGTGCTGGGCGCCGGCTCGCCCGACGCCAAGACGCTGCAGCAGCAGCTGGTCACCCGGATGTCGCTGATGTCCGATCCGTCCAGCGGCCTGGTCAACAACCCCGACCTGCTGCGATCCATCCACACGACCGACGGGATCGCCGAGCGGATCATCAAGGACGCCACCACGGCGGTGACGAAGTCGGTGCAGGGCCAGGCCAACGCGCGCCGCGACGCCGCCGTACGCGACGCCGTGCTGGTGCTGGTCGCCATGGCGGTCGCGGTCGGCATCGTGTTGTTGGTGGCGCGCGCGCTCGTCGCGCCGCTGCGGGTGCTGCGCGACGGCGCGCTGAAGGTCGCCCACACCGACCTGGAGGACGAGATCGCCCGGGTGCGCGCCGGCGACGCCGAGCCCATCCCGCAGCCGCTCGCGGTTTACACCACCGAGGAGATCGGCCAGGTCGCGCACGCCGTCGACGAGCTGCACACCCAGGCCCTGCTGCTGGCCGGCGACGAGGCGCGCCTGCGGCTGATGGTCAACGAGATGTTCGAGACGATGTCCCGGCGCAGCCGTTCGCTGGTCGACCAGCAACTGTCGTTGATCGACGGGCTGGAGCGCAACGAGGAGGACCCTGAGCGGCTGGACAGCCTATTCCGGCTCGACCACCTGGCGGCCCGGCTGCGCCGCAACAGCGCCAACCTGCTGGTGCTGGCGGGCGCCCAGCTCTCGCGTGACCAGCGCGAGCCGGTGAAGCTGTCGACGGTGGTCCAGGCGGCGGTGTCCGAGGTCGAGGACTACCGCCGCGTCCAGCCCGCGACCCTGCCCGACGCCACTGTGGCCGGTGCCGCGGCCGGCGGCCTGATCCACCTGCTCGCCGAGCTGATCGACAACGCGCTGCGCTATTCGCCGCCGGGGACGCCGGTTCGGGTTTCCGCGGCCCCCGCCCGCGACGGCGGGGTGCTGCTGCGCGTCTCCGACGCCGGCCTGGGCATGAACGAATCCGACCGCCGGATCGCCAACATGCGGCTGCAGTCAGGTGGCGAGGTTACCCCCGACAACGCCCGCCACATGGGGCTTTTCGTGGTCAGCCGGCTGGCCGCCCCGCACGGCATCCGGGTGCGGCTGCGCGGGCCGGCGATGTCCGAGGGCGGCCAGGGCACGACGGCGGAGGTCTACCTGCCTCTGACCGTGTTCAGTGACTCCTCGGCGCTGGTCCGGGGCACGCGCTCGCGCGGCCGCGCCCGGCCCGCCGCCCAGGACGGCAAGGCCGCCACCCCGCCCAAGCGCGTGCCCGCGATACCGCCGGAGCAGACCGCCCCGCCGGCCGCCCCTCCCGCTGTCACCGCCGCCGCCGCGAAGACACCGGATCACAACGGGACGGCCGGCTCGGAGCCCTCGGTCACGCTGCTGCCGCGACGCAGCCCGGGGCGCAGCGGCATCACCGACGTCCCGCCCGCCGAGGACAAGCCCCGACGGCAGCCGCGCGAGCTCGCCACCCCGTGGTGGGAGCACGGTGTTGCGGCCGAGCCCAAACCCGCCCCGACGGCCCCTGCCGCCCAGGCGGCGTCCAACACGTCGGCGTTCTTCTCGGCGCGCTCGGCGGCCCAGGCGTCCCGCCCGCCCGCGCCAACGCCCGCGCCGACGCCCGCGCCAGAGCCGTCGCCGCGGCGCGCCAGACCGCCGGCGCCACCCAACCCGGACGACGACGACGTGATCTACCAGCGGATGCTCTCGGAGATCGTCGGCGACCCGCACGAACTGGCGCAACACCCCGACCTGGATTGGAAGTCGGTGTGGGACCGTGGCTGGGTGCTGGCCGCGCACGCCGACGAGACCGCCCCGGATTCGCGCACCGACAGCGGACTGCCGGTGCGCAAGCCCGGCGCCCGTCTGGTGCCCGGGACGGCCAACGGCAGCGAGGAGGGCGACGGGCGCACCTGGTTGCGGCCCGGCGGGGCGCCACAGCCCGAGCCCGCCGCCGCGGGGCGCGACCCCGAGGCGATGCGTGCCTCGATGAGCAGCCATTTCGGCGGCGTGCGCAGCGCACGCTCGCATGCCCGCGAAGACACGCAAGGACCGGATGAAGGATGAGGACGCAAGCGACGGGCAACAACCTGGACTGGCTGGTGTCGAAGTTCGCGCGGGAGGTCCCCGGGGTGGCGCATGCCCTGCTGGTGTCCGTCGACGGGCTGCCGCTGGCAGCCAGTGACCGCCTTCCGCGCGAGCGCGCCGATCAGCTCGCCGCCGTGGCGTCGGGGCTGGCCAGCCTCGCGACGGGTGCCGCGCAGCTGTTCGAGGGTGGGCAGGTGCTGCAGTCGGTGGTCGAGATGCAGAAGGGCTACCTGTTGTTGATGCGCGTCGGCGACGGCTCGCATCTGGCGGCGCTCGCCGTGACGTCGTGCGATATCGGCCAGATCGGCTACGAGATGGCCATGCTCGTCGAACGGGTGGGCAGCGTCGTGCAGTCCAATCGCCGCGCCGCGCCTTCGCCGGGCCCCGCGTATTCGTGAGTCGCGATGGACGACGGCGAGCAGCCACCCGCGCGTGAGGCCCATCTGGTCCGTCCGTATACGCTGACGGCCGGACGGACCGGCACCGACGTCGACCTTCCGCTGGAAGCGCCGGTAGAGGCGCTGCAGGCGGGACTCACACACCGCTGGCCGATCAACGACGTGCGAGGCAGCATCATCGCGCTGTGCGTCAAGAATCCCTCGGTCGCCGAAATCTCGGCCCGGCTGGATTTGCCGGTGGGTGTCGCGCGCGTCTTGGTCGGCGATCTGGTCACGTCCGGTTACCTTCGGGTGCACAGGACGTTGACCGACCGTTCGACCCGCGATGAGCGTCACGAACTCATAGGAAGGACGCTGCGTGGCCTTAAGGCACTCTGAGGCGCACTCCGACGCGCACGCCACCGCCTCGACGAAGATCGTCATCGCGGGCGGTTTCGGCGCGGGCAAGACCACGTTCGTGGGCGCCGTTTCGGAGATCATGCCGCTGCGCACCGAGGCCATGGTGACCGACGCATCGTCGGGCGTCGACATGCTCGGGTCCACCCCGGACAAGCGGACCACGACGGTCGCGATGGACTTCGGCCGGATCACGCTGGACGAGGATCTGGTGCTCTACCTGTTCGGGACACCCGGCCAGCGCCGGTTCTGGTTCATGTGGGACGACCTGGTCCGCGGGGCGATCGGCGCGATCGTCCTGGTCGACGTCCGGCGGCTGCAGGACAGCTTCGCCGCGGTCGACTTCTTTGAGCACCGCAACCTGCCGTTCCTGGTCGCGGTCAACGAGTTCGACGGCGCGCCACGGTATCCCGAGGGCGCGGTGCGCGAGGCGCTCACCCTGGCCGAGCACATCCCGGTGATCAGCGTCGATGCCCGCGACCGCAGGTCGGCGACCGACGCGCTGATCGCGGTGAGCGAATACGCGCTGGCCAGCCTGGCCGGCTAACCGTGGCTCACGAGGAGACGTGGGCCGATTGCGAGTTCACCGGCCGCGACTTCGCCGACGAGGACCTCAGCCGGGTGCGGACCGAGCGGGCGGTGTTCACCGAATGCGACTTCAGCGGCGCCAACCTGGCCGAATCGCAGCACCGCGGCTCGGCATTCCGCAACTGCACCTTCCGCCGGACCCTGTTGTGGCACAGCACTTTCGCGCAATGCAGCATGCTGGGCTCGGTCTTCGAGCAGTGCCGGCTGCGGCCCCTGACGTTCGACGAGGTGGACTTCACGCTCGCGGTTCTCGGCGGCAACGACCTGCGCGGCGTCGACCTGAGCGGCTGCCGGCTGCGCGAGGCCAGCCTCGTGGAGACCGACCTGCGCAAGGCGGTACTGCGCGGCGCCGACCTCAGCGGGGCGCGCACCACCGGCGCAAGGCTCGACGCGGCCGACCTGCGCGGCGCGACGGTGGAGGCGGCGCTGTGGACGACGGCGTCGCTGACCGGTGCCCGCGTCGACGTCGCCCAGGGTCTGGCCTTCGCCGTCGCGCACGGCCTGCGATTGGAGGGCTGAGCCCTCGGGTTCGAAACTGCGTCCAGGGCTGGCGAATGGCCCTGATCCACGCCGTCAGCGCAGGCTCGACGCAGCTGACGGCCCTACCGCTTGAGGCGGACCCGCCACCGCACGGCAACGAAGTACACGACCGACTGCAGCGCCAGCATGCCCATGTCGAACAGCCAGGTCGCGGAGTCGTGCTTGAAGTGGCTGTCGCGGGGGCTCTGCGGGCCCGGTGACACGGTCCACAGGTCGACCGTCGACGCCTGGGCGGCGTATCCCCACCGCGAGGGCACCAGCCACGAAAGCTGGTCGAGGAAGATCCGGTTGGTCACCGGCACCATGCCGCCGGAGAGCACCATCTGCCCCATCAGCGACACCACCAGCAGCGGCATGATCTGCTCGTTGGAGCGCGCCAGCGCCGACATCAGCAGCCCGAGCATCGCCGCGGTCACACACGTCGCCGCGACCGCGACGAACAGCTCGAGGCTGGCGTTCCCCAGCAGTAGGGCCGGCTTGGTCGGCGCGCCCTTGCCCAATATCACGATGCCGGTGGCGATGGCCGCCTGGATGACGGCGAACGCGCTGAACACCGCGACCTTGGCCAGCAGATACGCCGTCGTGGACAGGCCGACGGCCTGTTCGCGCCGGAAAATCTGACGCTCGCCGATCAGGTCGCGGATGGTCAGCGCGGTGCCCATGAACGCGGCGGCCATGGTGAGCAGCGTCAGGATCATCCCGGGCTCGCCGGCCGAGTCGCTCATCGGATCGGCGAAGCCGAAGCCGACGTGGCCGGGAACGGTCAGCGAGAGGGCGCCCATGACGAACGGCAGTATCGCCAGGAAGGCGAAGTAGGCGCGGTCGGAGATGACCAGCCGGATCTGGCGGCGTGCGATCGTCGAGAACTGTCGGCGCTTGCTGGTGTGCGCGGGTTCGCCCAGATCGCCCAGCACCTCGGCCTCGGCGAGCGGCGGCTGGTTCCGGGCTTCCTCGCGCTCCCGGAAGCGGCGGTTGGCCTCCTCGGGGTCCGCCCCGACCTTGCCGAAGATATGGGCCCAGTTGGTCGTGCCCATGACGTCGCCGATCTGGCCCGGTGCGCCCAGGAACGCCGTTTTGCCGCCCGGCGCCATCAGCAGCACCTGGTCGCAGACGTCGAGGTAGGTCAGCGAGTGCGTCACCACCAGCACCACACGCCCGGCGTCGGCGAGTTGCCGCAGCATGTTCATCACTTGCAGGTCCAGCGCCGGGTCCAGACCGGAGGTCGGCTCGTCGAGGATCAGCAGCGACGGCCCGGTGAGCAACTCGAGCGCCACCGAGGCGCGTTTGCGCTGCCCGCCGGAGAGGTTGTCGACGCGGGTGTCGGCGTGCTGGGTCAGGCTGAGCTCTTCGAGCACCTCGGCGACGACCTGGTCCCGGTCGGCCTTGTTGGTGTCGGGCGGCAGCCGCAGCTCGGCGGCGTAGCCGAGCGCCTGGTTGACGGTCAGCTGGCGGTGCACGACGTCGTCCTGCGGCACCATGCCGATCCTGCTGCGCAGCGAGGCGTATTCGGTGTGGATGTTGTGGCCCTCGAACGTGACCGCGCCGGAGCTGGGCGTGGTGTACCCGGCGATCAGCCGCGACAGCGTGCTCTTGCCGGCGCCCGACCCGCCGATCAGCGCGGTCAGCGTGCCGGGCCGGGCGACCATCGAGATGTTGTCGAGCAGCGTCTTGCCGCCGATGCTGAAGACGACGTCGCGCACCTCCAGGCCGCCGGTGCGCGTCGCCGCTTCGGCACGGCGGACCAGCTCGCCGCCGGTGAACAACAGGTCGACGTTGCCGATCGTGACCACGTCGCCCTCGGTCAGCATCGCCGACCCCACCCGGATCCCGTTGACGAACGTGCCGTTGGCGCTGTTGGCGTCGCGGATCTCGGCGCCCAGCGGGCTGGGAACCAGGTATGCGTGGTAGCGCGAGGCCAGCACGTCGTTGATGACGATGTCGTTGTCGATCGACCGGCCGATCTTGGCGGCGCCCGCGACCGACGGCCCGGATCCGCGCCCCAGGACCCGCAATCGCCCGGTCGGGACTTCCTCATCCTGTCCGCGCTGGATGAGGCGGCGGCCGGGCCGGATGATCGGAACGGCCCGGGTGCGCTGGGCCTCGTCCGACGGCGGCTGAGCGGCCACCGGCGGCTGAGCGGCCGGCAGCGGCTGAGCGGCCGACGGCGGCTGAGCGCCCACCGGCGGCTGAGCGGCCGACGGCGGCTGAGCGGCCGGCAGCGGCTGCGACTGAGTGGATGGCCGGAACAGCCGCGGCGCGGTGGCCGGCCGCGGGATGGGGCTGGACCCGGTGTTGCGCGGCGCGACGGCCCCCGAGCCCGTGTTGCGCGGCGCGATCGGCCCCGAACCGGTGTTCCGCGGCGCGATGGGTCCCGAGCCCGTGTTGCGCGGCGCGACGGGCCCCGAGCCCGTCACGGTGGGCGCCGTGATCACCGGAAGCGTCTCGGTCGGCGGCAGCAGGCCGACGGCTCCGTCGTGGTGTCCGACCTGGAAGGCCAGCCGCGGCCCGTCGGGCTTACCGATGTTGATCGCCTGGCCGTCGCGGATGTCGACAGCCGGCACCCGCTTGCCGTCGACGTACAGGCCGTTGAGCGAGTTGTTGTCGATCGCCACCCACCGGCCCTGGTCGAACCGCAGCAGCAGGTGCGCGCGAGCGATCAAAGGATGCGCCACGCGCAGGTCGGCGCGCAGATCGCTGCCGACGACGACGTCTCGACCGGCCGCGAAGCTGCCCCGTGATCGGCCGGAATGGACAGTCAGGACGGGTGCGGAGACGCCTGTCATGCCGTCAGTGGCTCTTGAGCCGGATTTTCCACCGGATGATGCAGAAGTAGAGGATCGACAGCAGCACGAGCATGCCCAGGTCGAACAGCAGGATGTGTGTCTTGTGCTGCCAGATCGGATCGTCCAGCGGCAGCTGTTTCATCGTCACCAGGTTGGGAAAGTCGACCGACGCCGACATCGCCGCGAATCCCCAGCGCGCCGGGGTGAGCCAGGAGAGTTGATCCAGGCCGGTGCGTTGGTACACCGCGATCAGTGCGCCGCACAGCACGAACTGGGACATGATCGACACCACCAGCATCGGCATGATCTGCTCGCTGGAATTCGCCCAGGCCGACAGCATCAGGCCGAACATCGCCGACGCAACACACGCGAATGCGACGGTGATGAACAGCGACAAGCTGGCGTCGCCGAAGAATGGAGGCTTGGTCGGCGGCGCGTCCTTGCCGAGGATCACGATGCCCGTCGCGATCGCCGCCTGCGCCGTCGCAAAGGCGGAGAAGACCACCACCTTGGCCAGCAGATATGCGGTGGTGGACAGGCCGACGGCCTGCTCGCGCTTGAAGATGGGACGTTCGCCGATGAGGTCACGGATGGTCAGGGCGGTGCCCATGAAGACCCCGGCGATGGTCAATATCATCATGATCTGCTGCGGCTGTGTGGGTGCGGGACCCATCATGTCCGCTTTGCCAAAGCCAGGATTGTCACCCTTTACCGTCATCGCCAGCAGGCCCATCAGGAACGGCAGTAGGGTCAGGAAGATGGTGTAGCCGCGGTCGGAGACGACGAGCCGAACCTGGCGGCGCGCAATCGTCGAGAGCTGGCGCATCAGCCCGGTCTTCGGCGGTTCGCCCAGATCGGCCGGACCCGCCTGCGCGGCCGACACCTGCTGTTGCTGACCGCCGCCGCGCTCCTTGAAGCGGCGGTTGGCCTCGTCCGGGTCGGCGCCGACCTTGGCGAAGATGTCGGCCCAGTTGCGGGTGCCCATGGCGGCCTCGACCTGGTCCGGCGGGCCGCAGAACGCGACCTTTCCGCCGGGCGCCAGCAGCAGGATCTGGTCGCAGACGTCGAGGTAGGAGATCGAGTGGGTCACCACGGTCACCACGCGGCCGGCGTCGGCGAGTTGGCGCAGCATCAGCATCACCTGCCGGTCCAGCGCCGGGTCCAGACCGGACGTCGGCTCGTCGAGCAACAGCAGCGACGGCTGGGTCAGCAGCTCCAGCGCCACCGAGGCGCGCTTGCGCTGACCGCCGGACAGCTTGTCCACGCGGGTGTCGGCGTGCTTGGTCATCTCGAGCTCTTCGAGGACCTGGGCGACGACCTGCGAGCGCTCCTGTTTGCTGGTGTCGGGCGGAAGGCGCAGCTCGGCGGCGTAGCCGAGGGCCTGGTTGACGGTCAGCTGGCGGTGCACGACGTCGTCCTGCGGGACCATCCCGATCCGGCTGCGCATGGATGCGTACTCGGTGTGGATGTTATGGCCCTCGAAGAGCACGGTGCCTTCGCTGGGGCTCGTGTAGCCGGCGATCAGCCGGGACAGCGTGCTCTTGCCGGCGCCGGACCCGCCGACGATGGCGGTCAGCGTGCCGGGCCGGGCGGTCAGCGAGATGTGGTCCAGCAGCTGCTTGCCCTTGTCGACGACGAAGCAGACGGAGTTCACCTCGAGGCCGCCGGTGCGGGTCGCCGCGGCGGTGCGGCGGACCAGGTTGTCGCCGCTGAACACGAGGTCGACGTTGCCGATGGTGACCACGTCGCCCTCGGCCAGGATCGCCGAGCCCACCCGGACGCCGTTGACGAATGTGCCGTTGACGCTGTTGTTGTCACGAATCTCGCTGCCCAGCGGGGTCCGGGTCAGGAATGCGTGGTGGCGCGACGCCAGAACGTCCTGGATGACGATGTCGTTGTCAGTCGCGCGGCCGATGCTGGCCGCGCCGGCCGGAGCGTTCGGCGCCGCGGAGCGGCCCGGGACCAGCGCGTTGAACATCTTCGTCGCGATGTTGCCCGCCTCCGGCGGCCGCGAGAGCGCGGGCTCCAGCTCGGTGCGCGGGGCCGCCTCATACGCCGGGGACGACGGCCCGTAGCCGCCTCCGGGGCCGGGCGGGTACGGCGGTCGTCCGCCGCCCGGGTGTCCGGGAGGGCCACCGGGGCGCGGCGGGGCGCCGCGGGGCGGTTGCTGTCCGGGCCGTGGCGGTGCGCCAGGAGGCCCCGCCATGGAGGGGATGCGCATCCCCGAGGTCTGCGGCGGGCGCCCGGCCATCCCGTGGTGGCGACCGATCTCGAACGTCAGCGCCGGGCCGTCCGGGTTTCCGATGTTGACGGTTTGGCCGTCGCGGATGTCGACCACGGGTACGCGGCGGCCGTTGGCGTAGGTGCCGTTGAGCGAGCCGTTGTCGATCGCCAGCCACCGGCCCTGATCGAAGCGGAGCAGCAGGTGGGCACGGGAGATCAGGGGATGCGTGATGCGCATGTCGGCCCGGAGGTCGCGTCCAACCACGACGTCGTGGCCTGCTGCGAACGTCCGCTCCGAACCGTCGTGCCGGACGGTCAGCGCAGGCGGGGCAGGGGGAGTCATCGACCCAACTTTAGCGGGTGATCCCTGCTCAACAACTGCAACATTTGAGTATCTATTTGAGTCTTAAGTGAGTCGGTGTTCCGGCGCGAGCCGGTCCGGCGCGCCGGTGACCACACAGTGGGTGCGGCTGTAGATCGTCGGCATGCACAGATTGCAGTGCGTGCAGGCGGAATGCGCCTGGTCAGCGTCGTTTTTGAGGCGGTTGATCAGATCCGGTTCGGCCAGCAGCGCCCGGGCCATCGCGACGAACTGAAAGCCCTCCGCCATGGCCAGGTCCATGGTGTCCCGGTTGGTGATGCCGCCGAGCAGGATCAGCGGCATCTTCAGTTCGGCGCGGAACAGCTTGGCGTCGCGCAGTAGGTAGGCCTCCCGGTAGGGATACTCGCGCAGGAACTTCTTGCCCGTCATCCGCATGCCCCAGCGCACCGGGGGCTTGAAGGCGCCGGCGAATTCCTTGATGGGCGCGTTACCGCGGAACAGATACATGGGGTTGACCAGCGAACTGCCCGCGGTCAGCTCGATCGCGTCCAGCCCGCCGTCTTCCTCCAACCACTTGGCGGTGATCAGCGACTCCTCGGTGGAGATCCCGCCGCGCACGCCGTCGGCCATGTTGAGTTTGGCCGTGACCGCGATCTGGTTGCCGACGGCGCGCTTGACCGCCAGCACCAACCCGCGCGCCACCTTGGCCCGGTTCGCCAACGATCCGCCGAACTCGTCGTCGCGCCGGTTGATCAGCGGCGACAGGAACGAGCTCGCCAGATAGTTGTGGCCCAGGTGGATCTCGACGGCGTCGAAGCCCGCCTCTACCGCCAGGCGGGCCGCGTTGGCGTGGTCGGCCAGCACGTCGTCGATGTCCTCGCGACTGGCTTTGCGGGCGAACTTCATGCCGATCGGGTTGAAGAACCGCACCGGCGCCAGCGCGGTGGCCTTGTTGGAGCGGGCGTCGGCGACGGGGCCGGCGTGACCGATCTGCGCGCTGACCGCCGCGCCCTCGGCGTGGATCGTTTCGGTGAGCCGACGCAGCCCGGGCACCGCCTCCGGACGCATCCAGAGGCCGTTGCCCCCGGTGCGCCCGCCCTGCGAGACCGCGCAGTAGGCGACCGTCGTCATGCCGACGCCGCCCGCGGCGGGCAGGCGGTGATATTCGATCAGGTCGTCGGTGACCAGCGCGTCGGGCGTGCGCGCCTCGAACGTCGCGGCCTTGATGATCCGGTTGCGCAGGGTCACCGGGCCAAGCTGGGCGGGACTGAACACGTCTGGGGCTGCAGACATACCGCGAGCCTAATGGCGGTCGCAAGCGCGGCGAAGCCGGGCGCCGCGGGTCGCCATCATCGGGTGCCGCGCCGATCGCAAGCGCGGCGAAGCCGGGCGCCGCGGGTCGCCATCATCGGGTGCCGCGCGCGACATGAAAGACTGTTCGGCGTGGGCGCAATCACGCTGGACGGCAAGGCCACCCGCGACGAGATCTTCGTCGACCTGACAGAACGGGTGGCGGCGCTGACCGCTGACGGCCGCACGCCCGGGCTGGGCACCATCCTCGTCGGCGACGATCCGGGGTCACAAGCGTACGTCCGCGGCAAGCACGCCGACTGCGCCAAGGTGGGCATCACGTCGATCCGCCGCGACCTGCCTGCCGACATCTCGCAGGCCACGCTGGATGACACCATCGACGAACTCAACGCCAACCCGGAGTGCACCGGCTACATCGTGCAGCTGCCGCTGCCCAAGCACCTGGACGAGAACGCGGCCCTCGAGCGGGTGGACCCGGACAAGGACGCCGACGGCCTGCACCCGACCAACCTGGGCCGGCTGGTGCTGATGGATCCGGCTCCGCTGCCGTGCACGCCGCGCGGCATCGTGCACCTGCTGCGCCGGTTCGACGTGGAGATCGCGGGCGCGCACGTCGTTGTGATCGGCCGCGGCGTCACGGTGGGCCGGCCGTTGGGGCTGCTGCTCACCCGCCGCTCCGAGAATGCCACGGTCACGTTGTGCCACACCGGAACTCGCGACCTACCCGCGCTGACCCGGCAGGCCGACATCATCGTCGCCGGCGTCGGCGTGCCGCATATGCTGACCGCCGACATGGTGCGTCCCGGCGCCGCCGTCGTCGACGTGGGTGTGAGCCGGGTGGACGGCAAGCTCACCGGGGACGTGCATCCCGACGTGTGGAGGGTCGCCGGCCACGTGTCGCCGAACCCGGGTGGCGTCGGCCCGCTGACCCGGGCGTTTCTGCTGACCAACGTCGTCGAGCGGGCCGAACGGCGATGAGCCTGCGGTCCATGGCGCGGGCGCAGTGGCCGATCCTGTTGGTCGGGCTGATCTTCGCGACGGCTTTTGTGTTGGCGGGGGCCAACTTCTGGCGTCGCGGCGCCCTGTTGATCGGTATCGGCGTCGGGGTGGCCGCGGTGCTGCGACTGGTGTTGTCCGACGACGGGGCCGGCCTGCTGGTGGTGCGCAGCAAAGGCACCGACTTCATCACCACCGCGTCGGTCGGGGCCGCGATGGACTATGTCGCGTGGACCATCGACCCACTGGGCACGGGTTAGACCCTGCGGGTTCGCGTTTCGCCCGACTGCGCCGCGCTCGCGATCACCGCTAGATCCCTGGGATATTCGGCAGGTTGGGCATCTTGCCGTTGGCCACGTCGGCCATCATCTGCGGGCAGTACATGGAGATCGCGATCCTGGTGAACATGTTGGCCATCTCCGGTGATACGCCGTTGCCGCGCACGCGCGCGGCGGCCGCCGCGAAGTTTCCGCCCGGCTGCGACAGCATGGGGCACACCGACTGGCCCAGGGACACGGCGTTGCCGGGCTCGCCGTAGTTGACGCCGGCGTTGTTCAGGGCGCCGATGAACGAATCGTCGAGCGGGCTGGCCTGGGCCGGTGCTGCCAATATCGCTGTCGCGGTGAGGATTCCGGCCGCCGCCGCGAACAGCCGAATGGTCAGCGGCTGATAGCGGAACATCCAGATCCACCGATGCGCAGCAGCCAGTGCCTTCATTGAGCCCCCCAGTTTGTCGCAGAGTGCACATGTGGCACTCGAATCACTTAAGGAACTCTGATCTATCACTGTCACGTTTACAACACGGTGGGATAAAGGTTTGTGCACTAAGCGTTTCGCTTCGGCGCTTCGACGGGGAGATTGTCTAGGGACCCAGACACGGCTGCGCGCAGAGGATTTCAGGGATGCGAAATGGTTGAGGATCGGCGCCGTGAAGTGTCGCGCCAAACGTTCCTTCGCGGCGCCGTCGGGGCGCTGGCTGCGGGGGTGATGTTTCCGGCCATGCGGGCGGCCGCCGACCCGCCCGGGGGCTGGAGCGGCCTGGCCTCCTCGATCGGCGGCAGTGTGCTGCTGCCGGCCAACGGCTCCCAATTTGCTACCGGCAAGCAGGTTTTCAACTCGCTCTACAGCGGTTCCAGCCCGGCGGCCGTGGTCACCGCGTCGTCGCAGTCCGACGTGCAGAAGGCGGTCGCTTTCGCGACCGCGAACAAACTGAAGATCGCCCCACGCGGCGGCGGGCACTCCTACATCGGCGCGTCGACCGCCAACGGGGCCATGGTGCTCGACCTTCGTCAGCTGCCCGGTGGGATCAATCTCGACGGCGGCAATGTCACGGTCACCCCGGCCACCGGGCTGTATGCCGTGCACCAGGCGTTGGCCGGCGCGGGCCGGGCCATCCCGACGGGCTCGTGCCCCACCGTCGGCGTCGCCGGGCTGACGCTGGGCGGCGGCCTGGGCGCGGACTCCCGCCACGCGGGCCTGACCGCCGACGCGCTGCAGTCGGCGACGGTGGTGCTGCCCAGTGGTGACGTTGTCACCGCCTCCGCCAACGACAACCCGGATCTGTTCTGGGCGCTTCGAGGCGGCGGCGGTGGCAACTTCGGGGTGACGACGGCGATGACGTTCTCCACGTTCGCGACCGCCGACAAAGACGTGTTGCGCCTCGAATTCCCGCCGGCTTCGACGGTGCAGGTGCTCACCGGCTGGCAGTCCTGGCTGAACGCGGCCGACCGCGACACCTGGGGCATGGTCGATCTGTCGATGGGCGCCGGCCAGGCGAACTGCCACGTTTTGGCGACGTGCCCGGCCGGGGCCGGTTCGGGCGTCGTCGACGCGCTGAAGTCCGCGGTTGGCGTGCAGCCCAGCGCGGTTCAGACCAAAACCCTGGGCCACATGGACCTGGTGATGTATCTGGCCGGCGGCAGTTCGACCAGCTCGCCGCGTGGGTTCGTCGCCGGCTCCGACGTGATATCCACCGTGAATTCCGCTGCGGCTCATGCCATTGCGACGGCGATAGGGCAGTGGCCCGCGTCCGGGGGACGGGCGTCGGTGCTGATCGACCCGCTGGGCGGTGCCGTGAACGACGTCGGCGCGGCGGATACGGCCTTTCCGTGGCGGGGGCAGTCGGCAGTGTTGCAGTGGTACGTCGAACCGTCCGCCAGCGTCGTGCCGGTGGCCACGAAGTGGCTGAGCTCCGCACACCAAGCGGTGCAGCAGTTCTCGGCCGGCGGCTACGTCAACTACCTGGAGACCAACACGTCGGCGGCGCGCTACTTCGGTGGCAACCTGTCGCGGCTGTCGTCGGTCCGGCAGAAGTACGACCCCAACCGGATCATGTTCTCCGGCCTGGACTTCTGAGTTTCCGCAAGCTTTCTCCGCGGTTCGGCCAGTCTTCATGTCTGGGCCGCTTTGCAGCCGCAGACTGCGCGGATGTCTCTGCCTCGGTGGCTGGCCGTCCCCTTCGTGCTCTGCGCTCTCGTGGCCGGCGCAGGTGTTGCGAACGCCGATCCGACAAACGACGCGTACCTCTCGCAGCTGCGCGGCCTCGGTTTCACCTGGCCGGTAGATTACGACGATTCGATGGTCGGCATGGGTTACATCATCTGCGACGACCTCACGCTGGGGTGGACACCGGAGCAGATCGCTCAGCACGTGCACGCGACCCTGGATGCCAGGGGAGTGACGTACGGACAGGTCGAATCGATGGTGCGACTGGCGCATTCGACGTATTGCCCCACTCATCGGTGCTGGTTCGGGGAGTGCTGAGGGGCGGTTTCGCGACCCCGCGGATCCCGTGTGTCACTTGCGTTTCATGAGTCCCAACCCGGCCGTTGTTGTCGGTAGGCGGGCGTAGTGTTTCGAACATGAGTTCGACTGTGGTGGGTGCGGCGTTCGATGCGCTCGATGCCGCCCTGGAGGCCGTGTTGGGTCTGGACTTCGAGGCGCTGGACACGGTCGAGCGGTTGGGGGTGTTGGCGCGGGTGGAGCGGGTGCGCCGGCGCCTGCCCGCGGTGGAGCATCCGCTGCTCAACCAGCTGGCGGCGACCGCCACGGCGGAGGAGTTGGGCGGCAAGCTGGCCTACGCGGTGGCGGAGTGGACGTTGATCCGCCGTAGCGAGGCGGGGCGGCGGATCGCCGCGGCCGCGGAGCTGGGGCCGCGGCGCGGGTTGACGGGGGAACCGTTGGCGCCCGCGCTGGCCGCGACGGCGGCCGCCCAGCGTGCGGGGACCCTGGGTGGCGAGCAGGTGGCGGTGATCCGCAAATTCGTCCACGGCCTGCCCAGCTGTGTGGACGCCGCCACCCGGGAGAGCGCGCAGGCGCGGCTGGCTAAGGAGGGCACCCAGTTTCGGCCCGAGCAGCTCGAGAAGCTGGCCGATCGCCTCACCGACTGCCTCAACCCTGAGGGCAGCTACCGCGATGAGGACCGCGCCCGGCGGCGCGGGCTGACCCTGGGCCGCCAGCAGGCCGACGGCATGTCAGAGCTGCGCGGGCTGCTGACACCGGAAGCGCGCGCGACACTGGAGGCGGTGTTGGCCAAGCTGGCCGCCCCGGGCATGTGCAACAACGAAGACCAGGTGCCGTGTGTGGACGGCGCCCCGTCCCAAGAGGCGATCGAGCAGGACCGGCGCTCAGCCAGTCAGCGCAATCACGATGGGCTGCTGGCCGCCAACCGGGCGCTGCTGGCCTCGGGGAAGTTGGGTTCCCACCACGGGTTGCCGGTGTCGATCGTGGTCTCCACCACGCTGGCCGAGCTGGAAGCCGGCGCCGGCCGCGGGCTGACCGGCGGCGGCACCATCTTGCCCATGAGTGATGTGCTGCGGCTGGCCGGCCACGCCCACCACTACCTCGCCATCTTCGACAACCACGGCAGATCGCTGGCGCTGTATCACACCAAACGGCTGGCCTCCCCCGCACAGCGGCTGGTGCTGCACGCCAAATTCGGCGGCTGCACGGCCCCGGGCTGCGACGTCCCCACCTACTACACCGAGGTCCACCACGTCACCGACTACGCCAAATGCCGGGTCACCGACATCAACGACCTCACCCCGGGCTGCGGCCCGCATCACCGCATGCTCGCCGCCGGCGGTTGGCTCACCCGCCAAAACACCGCCGGCCAAACCGAATGGATCCCACCCCCACACCTCGACCGAGGCCAACCCCGCACCAACACGTTCCATCACCCCGAGAAACTCTTACGCGACGGAGACGACGACGAAGGCGGAGAAGTGAGTTGACGGGGTCAGTCCACGTCGCCATCGCCACCGAAAAACTCTGTGCACGAGGATATTCGAACGTGCGCGGTGTCGTCGAGCACGTCCTGGATTCCGTCGTTTCGACCGTGGCGAGTAGGGCGAACCAGCTACTATCACGCAATGCTCGAAGTGATCGAGAAGGGCGCAACCACCGAGCAGCACCCGTCGCCGCTGCTGTTCGTCCACGGTTCCTGGCATGCGGCATGGTGCTGGGCGGAGCACTTCCTGGATTTCTTCGCGGACAAGGGATATCAGGCCGTCGCGTTGAGCATCCGCAACCACGGAAACAGCCACAAGAAGCGCCCGAGGTTGAGTTCGGTCGCGGACTGGGTCAGCGATGTCGCCTCGGTCGCCGACGATCTTCCCGCACGGCCGGTCGTCATAGGCCACTCGATGGGCGGCCTGCTCGTGCAGAAGTATCTGGAGACGCACAGCGCGCCGGCCGGCGTGCTGGTGGCGTCGATGCCGGTGAGCGGCGGCGCGCGGGCGGTGTTCCGAGCCATGGGCCGCCACCCGTTGCGCGCGGCCAGGGCAATGGTCACGGGCAGGTCGCGATGCCTGTTCAGCACACCGAAGGCCGCCCGGGCGAACTTCTACTCGGCCCGCACTCCAGAGGCAGACGTCGCGCGCTACGCGACGTTGCTGGGCGAGGAGTACTCGGGAAGGCAGACGCTCGACCTGACCATGCTCGACCTGCCCAAGCCCGCGCGGGTGACCACCCCGCTGCTGGTCTTGGGCGCCGAGGACGACGCAATGTTCAGCCAGGACGAAATCCGCGCCACGGCAAGCGCATACGGCACCGAGGCCGAGTTCTTTCCGGACATGGGACACAACATGATGCTCGAACCTGGTTGGGAACAGGTCGCCGAAAGGATCGACGACTGGCTCACCGGCCGCGGCCTGTGAACTACTGCGCCAGCGTCGCCCGGATGCAAACGGTGACATACGGCAGCGCCAGGCCGTTGGCATTCGCCAGCGCCGAGTGGGTGGCGAGCAGCTCCCGCACCTTGTCCAGCGTCTTGGTGCGCACCTCGGCCGGGGAGTTGATGCAGTATGTGCGAGACGCCACCAGGTCGATAAGCGCCTGCGGCGTCAGGTAATTCGTCCACTCCACCTGATGGCGTTCCACCGCGCTGAACGGCTCGGGCAGCGTCGCCCGGTCGCGCAATGGGTCGTCGTCGCGGCCGATGATCTGGCTGAGCTCGCGCACCCAGCCCAGCCGTTCGTCGCGAGTGTTCCACACCAGGCCCAGCCGGCCCCCCGGCCGGAGCACCCGGGCCACCTCGGGAATCGCCCGCTCGGGGTCCACCCAGTGCCATGCCTGGGCGACCAGCACCGCGTCGACGCTGTTGTCCTGCAACGGAATCTCTTCGGCGGTGCCCAGCAGCGCCTCGGTCGACGGCAGCGAAGCGCGCAGCACTTCCAGCATTTCCGGGATCGGGTCGACGGCCACCACATCCAGGCCGCGCTCGACCAGCCTGGTGGTCAGCTTTCCGGTACCCGCCCCCAGGTCGAGCACGTCGCGTGCACCGGGCGGCAACAGCCAGTCGATCGCTTCCGGCGGATACGTCGGGCGGCCGCGCTCGTAGGCGGCGGCGGCCGAGCCGAAGGACCTGGAGCGGTCTTGCCTGGCGCGCGTCATCGTGGACACGCGCCGTCGGCCAAAGTCAACGTCTCGCGGATCAATTCGCCGACGGCATCGGTCTCCACCAGGAAGCCGTCGTGCCCGGACATGGACTCCACCACCCGCAGGCCGGCGCAGCCGGGCAGCAACTCGGCCAGCTCCTCCTGCAGGCGCAACGGGTAGAGCCGGTCGGACGTGATGCCGCCGACGACCACGGGAGTCGGACAGCCGCGCAGCGCCGCGGCCACCCCGCCGCGCCCCCGGCCCACGTCGTGGCTGTTCAGCGTCTCGGTCAACGTCACATAGCTGCCGGCGTCGAACCGCGTCAGCAGCTTGTCGCCCTGGTATTCGAGGTAGCTCTGCACGGCGTAGCGACCGCCGGCCGCCAGGTCCTCGCCGCCTTGCGCGTGGTTGGCGAACCGGGTGTCGAGGTCGACCTCGCCGCGGTAGGTCAGGTGCGCGAAGCGGCGGGCGATCTTCAGGCCGTCATCGGGCGCCCGGCCGGTCTCGTAGTAGTCGCCGCCCTGCCAGTTCGGGTCGGCCTTGATGGCCGCGATCTGGGTGGTCTGGGTGCCGATCTGGTCGGCGGTGGCGCGCGCCCCGACGGCCAGCAGCAGGCCGGACCGCACCCGGTTCGGGTGGCCGACAATCCATTCCAGCGCTCGGGCGCCGCCCATGGAACCGCCAACGACGGCCGCCACCTCGGTTATTCCCAGCGCGGCCAGCGCGGCGATGTCCGCCTGCACCTGGTCGCGCACGGTGATCAGCGGAAACCTGGACCCGTAGGGCTTTCCGTCGCGGGCCAGCGAGCTGGGCCCGGTCGAGCCGCGGCAGCCGCCCAGCACGTTGGTGGCGATCGCGCACCAGCGGTCGGTGTCGATCGCCGCGCCCGGCCCGGCCACACCGTCCCACCAGCCGGGCGTGGGATGCCCGGGGCCTGCGGGGCCGGTGATGTGCGAATCGCCGGTGAGCGCGTGCAGCACCACCACGACGTTGTCGCGCGTGGGCGACAATTTGCCCCAGCGCTGCACGGCGATGCTGACGTCGTCGAGCACCGCGCCGTTTTCCAGCCTCAGCGAGCCGATAGCAACTGAGCCGACGACACCTTGTTCGGGCAGTGTCTGGGTGGGCACGTCGGAGATCGTCACGTCACACCTCAGACGGCGGCCACGGACTGCGATTCACCGCTGAACTTCCTGGCCGCGGCAAAGCCGAGTTCCAGGTCGGCCAGGATGTCGTCGATGTGCTCGATCCCGACGGCCAGCCGCACCAGCCCCGGCGTCACGCCGGTGGCCAGTTGCTCGGCGGCGCTCAGCTGGGCGTGCGTCGTCGACGCCGGGTGAATCACCAGCGAGCGCACGTCACCGATGTTGGCGACGTGGCTGTGCAGCTGCAGCGCGTTCACGAACGCTTTGCCGGCGTCGGCGCCGCCGGCCAGCTCGAAGGCCAGGACGGCGCCGGTTCCCTTGGGCGCCAGCTTCTTTCCCAGCTCGTACCACGGCGACGACGGCAGCCCGGCGTAATTCACCGACAGCACGCCGTCATGCCCTTCGACGTACTCGGCGACGCGCTGCGCGTTGGCGACGTGCCGTTCCATCCGCAGGCTCAGCGTCTCGAGGCCCTGTGCCACCAGGAACGCGTTGAACGGCGAGGCCGCCGACCCGAGGTCGCGCAGCAGCTGCACGCGGGCCTTCAAAGCGAACGCCGGTGGCCCGAGCTCGGCGAACACCACGCCGTGATAGCTCGGGTCGGGCGTGGTGAAGCCGGGGAAGCGGCCCTGCGTCCAGTCGAAGGTTCCGCCGTCGACGATCACCCCGGCGATCGCCGCGCCGTGCCCACCCAGGTACTTGGTGGCCGAGTGCACCACGATGTCGGCGCCCTGCGTGAACGGCTGGATCAGGTAGGGCGTGGCGATGGTGTTGTCGACGATCAGGGGCACCCCGTTGCGGTGGGCGACCTCCGCGACGCCGGGGATGTCCAGCACGTCGATCTGCGGGTTGGAGATGGTCTCGGCGAAGAACGCCTTGGTGTTCGGCCGCACCGCCGCCTGCCACGAGTCCAGGCTGTCCGCGTCCTCGACGAAGCTGACCTCGATGCCGAGCTTGGGCAGCGAGTAGTGGAACAGGTTGTAGGTGCCGCCGTACAGGCGTGGGCTGGACACGATGTGATCACCCGCGGCCGCCAGGTTCAGGATGGCGAACGTTTCCGCGGCCTGACCGGAGCTCAGGAACAGCGCGGCCACGCCGCCCTCCAGAGCGGCGATGCGCTGCTCGACGACATCGGTGGTCGGGTTGCCGATCCGGGTGTAGATGTTGCCCGGCTCCTCGAGCCCGAACAGCGCGGCGGCGTGCGCGACGCTGTCGAACGTGTACGACGTGGTCTGGTAGATCGGCAGCGCGCGGGCGTTGGTGGTGGGATCGGGCTGCTGGCCCGCGTGCACCTGCTTGGTCTCGAACGACCAATGCGCGGTCGGATCGGCCTCGGTGCCGTCGGTATTGCCGTCGGTGCTCATCAGAAGTGTCCCCTGTCTGGCTCAGGGGCCCGTTATGGCGGACCCGCGCTTGCCGTGTAGCCGCTTCATGGGCTACTCAACCTGGTCATCACCCGGGGCACCCCACCGCGGTTGGAGGGTTGCCGGCCAGCAAGCCGGGGCTTAACGCTGGCGCTCATGACCGAACTGGAGCGTATCGCATGCCGACGAGTCGGTGCCAATTCCGCTAGTAGGGCGCGGTTAACTCGCGGGTGGGTCGATCACCCGCGCGGGATTGATGTGCTCCTCGAGGAAGTCGTGGATCACCTCGGTAACGCGGCCGGGGGCCTCGAACATCGGAACGTGGCCCACCCCGTCGAGCTGGCTCACCTTATGACCGGGCGGCAGGTGGCTCAGGAAGTGCCGCGTGAACCTGGGCGACGGGATCACCCGGTCCTTCTCGCACATCACCAGCTGGACCGGGACGGCGTTGCGGGTAAGCTCACGCAGGCCGTGCAGCAGCGTGGCCTTGACCAGCAGCTGCAGGTAGGCGGGGCAATGCGCGACGTCATCGATGCAGCCGAGCAGTTCGGGCTCGCTGACCCCGTCCGGTGAGGCGCTGATCGCGTACGTCGCCAGTCGGCGGCTGAACGGCAGCGCCATCACCCGCGGCCCGAGCAGCCAGGCCAGCGCCAGCAGCGGGACACCCAGGATGAACTTGGCGATCACCTCGAACTTGACGGGGCTCCAGCGCGTCCAGCCGCCGGCCGGGGCGATGCCGGTGACGCTGCGCGCCCGCCCGCGCGAATCCAGCTCGAACGCGACCCAGCCGCCCAGCGAGTTGCCGACGATGTGGGCGGTCTCCCAGCCCAGTTCGTCCATCTGCCGCTCCACGTGATCGGCGAGCACGCTCGAACTCAGGAACCAGGTGCCGGCGCGTGGCCCGCCGTTGTGGCCGGCCAGGGTCGGGGCGAAGACCTCGTAGTTGCCGGTGTCGGCCAGTTGCTGGGCCACCGTCTCCCATACCGCCTGGGACAGCAGAAATGGATGCAGCAGCAGGACCGGCTCGGCCGAGCCGTCCTTGGGGCCCAGGTGGATGGGCGCACGGCGAAGTGTCATAACGCCGACAGTAAATGCGGTACCGCTGGTATCGCAAGCGTGTGCGGGCGGGGCGCTCGGCGCGTGAAAAGATCAACGGCATCATGAGCACCGCAACCGGATCCCGCCGCATCTTCTCCGGCATTCAGCCCACGTCCGATTCGCTGCATCTCGGCAACGCGCTGGGCGCCGTGATGCAGTGGGTGCCGCTGCAGGACGACTATGAGTCGTTCTTCTTCGTGGCCGATCTGCACGCCATCACCATCCCGCAGGACCCGAAGGAGCTGCGTCGTCGAATCCTGCTGACCGCCGCGCAATATCTGGCGCTGGGCATCGACCCGGCCCGCAGCACCGTCTTCGTGCAGAGTCACGTGCCCGCGCACTCCCAGCTGGCGTGGGTGCTGGGCTGCTTCACCGGCTTCGGCCAGGCGTCGCGCATGACGCAGTTCAAGGACAAGTCGACGCGCCAGGGCGGCGACTCCACCAGCGTCGGGCTGTTCACCTACCCGGTGTTGCAGGCCGCCGACGTGCTGGCCTACGACACCGATCTGGTCCCGGTGGGGGAGGACCAGCGTCAGCACTTGGAGTTGGCGCGAGACATCGCGCAACGATTCAACGGCCGCTTCCCTGGCACTTTCGTCGTCCCCGACGTGCTGGTCCGCAAGGTCACCGCCAAAATCTACGACCTGCAGGACCCGACGGCGAAGATGAGCAAGTCGGCCAGCAGCGACGCCGGGCTGATCAATCTGCTGGACGATCCGGCGTTGTCCGCCAAGAAGATTCGCTCGGCGGTGACCGACAGCGAACGCGAGATCCGGTACGACCCGGACGCCAAGCCCGGCATCTCGAACCTGCTGAGCATCCAGTCCGCCCTCACCGGGGCGGACGTCGACGCCCTCGTCGACGGCTACGCGGGCCGCGGCTACGGCGACCTGAAAAAGGACACCGCGGAGGTCGTTGTCGAATTCGTCCGCCCGATCAAGTCCCGCGTCGACGAACTGACCGCCGATCCCGCCGAATTGGAGGCCCTGCTGGCCGCCGGGGCACAGCGGGCCAACGAGGTCGCCAGCAAAACCGTTTCCCGGGTCTACGATCGTTTAGGCTTCCCTCCGCAACGGGAATAGGTGGTCCATGAACGAGCAGGCCGAGCCGGCCAAGCCGGCCGAGCCGGGATTCTTCGACCGGTTGCGGGCTCGGTACGGGTGGTTGGACCATCTGGTGCGCGCCTATAAGCGCTTCGACGAGCGCCACGGCACCTTCTTCGCGGCCGCCCTTTCCTACTACACGATCTTCGCGCTCTTCCCGTTGCTGATGGTCACCTTCTCGGTCATCGGGTTCCTGCTCGCCCAGCAGCCCAAATGGCGACACACGATCGACGCGCACATCATGGACGCCTTCACCGGCCAGATGTCGCACCAGATCATCGATTTGATCAACCGGGCCATCGATTCGCGCGCGTCGGTCGGCGTGATCGGCCTGGCGACTGCGGGCTGGGCGGGCCTGGGCTGGATATCCCATCTGCGGGGGGCGCTGACCGAGATGTGGTGGGAGCGGCGCATCGACTCACCGGGCTATTTGCGCAACAAGATCTCCGACCTGCTCGCGATGCTGGGCACATTCGTGGTCATGCTGGCGACCATCGTGCTGTCCGCCCTCAGCCACTCCCGGCCGATGGCCGCGGTCCTTAAATGGTTTGGCATTCCAGAATTTTCGGTTTTCGACGACATCTTCCGTTTCGTCTCGTTCGCGGTGTCGATGTTGGTCTCGTGGTTGTTGTTCACGTGGATGATCGCCCGGTTGCCGCGCGAAAAGGTTCCCCTGGTCGCCTCGATGCGGGCGGGTTGGATGGCGGCAATCGGGTTCGAGGCGTTCAAGCAGCTCGGCTCGATCTATCTCTCGGCGGTCACCGGCAGCCCCGCGGGCCGCACCTTCGGCCCGGTGATCGGGCTGATGGTATTCGCCTATATCACCGGCTTTCTCGTGCTCTTCTCTGCCGCGTGGGGGGCGACGGCGTCCACCGATCCGCGGGCCAAGTCCGTCGATCCGCCTGCGCCCGCGATCATTTCGCCGCGCATCCAGATCGACGAAGGTCTGACCACCCGGCAGGCCGCGGCCGCGGTCTTCGCGGGAGCCCTTGGCGCGCTGACGTTTTCACGCCTGATGCATTGGCGCCGCTAGCCGGCGATTTTGAGGCCGACGACGCAGCCGACGAGCCCCACAATCAGCGCGGCCTTGATCGCCGACGCGGGTTCGGCGCCGGTCAGCATCGCGTACGCGACCGTCAGCACGGCCCCGATGCCGACCCATACCGCGTAGCTGGTGCTGGCGGGCAGGCTGCGCATTGCCGTCGCGAGCCCCAGCATCGAGAACGCCAGCGCGACAGCAAAAAGCAGCGACGGACCCAATCGGGAGAATCCGACCGATTTGTGCAGGGCGGTCGCCCACACTGCCTCCAGCACTCCCGACGCGACCAAGACAAGCCAAGCCACCGAACACCTCCGCAGCGCCGTCTTTGCGTGGCCGGGTACGGTGCCCCTCGTCCGGATAATGTTGAATCCGACCCTAACAAACGCCGTTTGGGTATCCCCCCCACTCGCCTTTGACCATGACCGCGGCCACCTGCAATGCACCGTCCAGCACCACCAAGTCGGCGTCATACCCCGGCCGCAGCGTGCCCACGCCGTCGAGCCCGAGCGTCCGCGCCGGCGTGGCCGACGTCATCTGCACCGCGGCAGCCAGTTCCGCGTCCGATCCCGATCCCGCCACCGTGCGGAACAGCCGGTCCATGGTGGCGGTGCTGCCGGCGATCGTCGTGGTCCCACGCACCCGCGCCACCCCGGACACGACGTCCACGCGGACCCCGCCCAGCAGGAACTCGCCGTCGTCGCAGCCCGCCGCGGCCATGGCGTCGGTGACCAGGGCGACCCGGTCGGGGCGGGCGCAGGCGATCACCGCGCGCACCACGTCGGGGTGCACGTGCACGCCGTCGGCGATCAGTTCGACGGTCACGCGCGGGTCGTTCAGCAGCGCCAGCACCGGCCCCGGCTCGCGATGGTTCAGCGGCGGCATGGCGTTGAACAGATGCGTGCCGACGGTGGCGCCCGACGCGATGGCATCCCGGGTCTGCTCGTAGGTCGCGTTCGTATGACCCACGGCGACAACGACGCCCGCGTCCAGGAACCGCCGGATCGCGGCGTCGCAGCCGGGCCGCTCGGGCGCCAGCGTGACCATTCGGATCGTGTCGGCACCCGCGGCGAGCACCGCGTCGACTTCGGCGGGGTCCGGGTCGCGCATCAGCGCCGGGTCGTGCGCCCCGCACCGTGACGGGCTCAGCCACGGCCCCTCCAGGTGGACGCCGGCGATCACGCCTGCGCGCGCGGCGTCGGCCAGCGTTCGCACGCCGGCGATCAGGTCATCCGGGCCTGCGGTGACCAGGCTGGCCAGCGTGGTGGTGGTGCCGTGCCGGCGGTGAAACTCGGCGGCCTCGTCGCAGGCGTCGGGGTAGGGCCCGGGAACGGACTCGGTGTAGGACGCCCCGCCGCCGCCGTGCACATGCATGTCGATAAAGCCGGGCACCACAACGGAATCGGGGAAGTCGAAGTCGGCCGGCCGGGGAGCGGGGCCGGCGCCGCAGCCGAGGATCCGCCGGCCGGACGTCTGCAGCCAGCCCGGCCGGCAGAGCTGTCCGTCCAACACCATGGCGCCCGCCGTGATTATTGCCACTTGCCGCCGTTCTCCCAGAAGTGCCGGATCTCTTCCAGCTGGCGGCCTTTGGTCTCCGGCGCATACCGGTACATCACGACGAAGCTGATCACCGCGAAGAACGCGAACACCCCGAAAGCGCCTGCGAGGCCGAGGGAATCCTGCATCGGCAGGAACCCCGCGGCGACGATCGTGTTGCCCACGAGGTTCGCCGTGAGCATGGTGCTGGACCCGATGGACCGCAGCTGGGACGGGAAGCTCTCGCCGGCATACACCCACACCAGCGAGCCGAAACTGAAGTCGAAGCCGGTGATGAACAGAAACACCCCGGCGAAGCCCACGAACGGCCCGACGCCGGTCTTGCCCCAGTCGCTGGCGTAGACGCAGACCAGGAGCAGGTCGGCGACCAGCATTGTGGCGATGCCGGACAACAGGATTGGGCGCCGTCCCAACCGATCGACCAGGAACAGGGCGGCACCCACCGCCGCCAGACCGCCGAGCTGCACCGCCGCCGACAGCAACAACGCGAAGTCCTCGGGAAAACCCATGGGCCGGAACAGCGTCGGGCTGAAGTAGATGATCCCGTTGATCCCGGTGATCTGCATGAGAAAGCCGAGGGCGACCACGAAGACGGTGGCTCGCAGGTAGGGCCGTCGCAGCATGTCGGCTACCCCGCCGCCGCTTTCTTGCTCAGCGGCACCGGCGATTTCGGCCAGCTCCTCGTCGACGGCCGATCCTGGTTCCACCTGCAGCAGCGCGCGGCGCGCGTCGTCGACGCGGCCCTTGAGCAGGTACCACCGCGCCGTGTCGGGCACGCGCAGCAGCGCCGGCAGCAGCAACGCGGCGGGGATGGCGGCCAGCCCCAGGATCCAGTGCCAGCCATGCGTGCGTGCCAGGAAGGAACCGGACAGGTACCCGAGGATGACCCCGCTGACCGTGGTGAACTGGTAGACCGTCGCCAACGAGCCGCGGACGTCGGCCGGGGCCGACTCGGCCACGTAGACCGGTACCACCACGATCGACACGCCGATCATCAGGCCCATCAGCAGTCGGGCAACCAGCAACATCGGCAGCGACACCGACAGCGCGCCCATCAGCGCGAACACCAGGTAGCCCAGCGTGGTCAGCACCAGCGACTTCTTGCGACCGATCGCGTTGGCCAGCACGCCGGCGGCCAGGGCGCCGGCGATCTGCCCGACCACCACCGTGGCCGTCAGCAGCCCCTTCTGCGGTGTGGTCAGCCGGAATTGATCGGTGATGCCGGACAGCGCGCCGGCGATGCTGGACAGGTCGTAGCCGTACAGAAGGCCGACGCTGGCTGCCGTGAGCCCGACCAGCAATCCCCGCCGCACGGCTCCGTCAGGCCTTGACGTGGGTCTTGAGCAGCCGGATCACCGCGTCGGGATCCTCGGGCGTGATGCAGGGGCGCACCCAGCGGCCGACGGTCAGGATCAGCAGCGTCGGCTTCTTGCCGCGCTGCAGGTCGAGCGGGAACCAGTAGCGCGGGTCGGAGGCGCCCCACAACCGGCCCTTGCCGGAACTCCAGCCCATCGGCTTGGCCTTGATCCCCTTGATGTCGCTGTAGGCAACCCGCTTGGCGGAGGCGAAGGGGAAGTAGTAGCGGCGGATCGTGATGCCGTCCTCGTCGAGCGTCAGGCCGGCGTCCTCGTACAGGGCAGTCATCCCGTGGATCCTAGTGTTCGCCTAATAGGCGCGACGCGTGTTCATCGAGCGTGCGACCATGATCAGCCCAAACACCACCAGCGCGCCGACCACGGCCACGCCCACCCGCACCGGCAGCGCGTCGGGCGACGACGACGGGCCCGCGGCCTGGGCGGCGTCGGGCTGCTTGTCCCCGGCGTGCCCGGCGTTCGCCAGCGCGGGGTCGGGATCCACCAGCGTGCCCACCTGCGTGCCCGCCGGCGTGGCGAACCCGTAGTCCAGCAGGTGCGCCGCCTGCTCCCACGGCGCGATCGGCTGGCGGGTCCCGTGCAGCAGCACCGCGACCAGCCGGCGCCCGTTGCGGTTGGCGGCGCCCACGAACGTCTGCCCGGCGTCATCGGTGTATCCGGTCTTGCCGCCCAGCGCGCCGGGATAGTTGTAGAGCAGCTTGTTGTCGTTTTCCAGCTGGTAGCCGGGGTGGTCGCCGTGGCCCGGGAAGTCGAAGGTCTTGGTCGCGACGATGTCGGCGAAGGTGGGGTTGTGCCACGCGTACCGATAGAACAGGGCGACGTCGTAGGCGGAGCTGCTCATGCCCGGCCCGTCCAGGCCCGACGGCGTCGCGACCCGGGTGTCCTTGCCGCCGAGCTTGGCCGCCAGCAGATTGATCTTCTCCAGCGCGGCCTGCATGCCGCCGAGCTGCATCGCCAGCGCGTGGGCGGCGTCGTTGCCCGAATGCATGAGCAGCCCGTGCAGCAGCTGGCTGATCGTGTACATGCCGTCGGCGTCGACGCCGACTTTGGTGCCTTCGGCGGCCGCGTCGTCGGCGGTGCCGGGGACCGACTTGTTCGGGTTGAACGCATTGATGGCCGCCATCGCCACCAGCACCTTGATGACGCTGGCCGGGCGGTGGCGGCCGTGCGGGTCGCGCGCGGCGATCACCGCGCCGCTGTCCAGGTCCGCCACCACCCAAGCCTCGGCGGAGACATCGCCCGGGGGTGGCGGCGTGTTGGGCGCGGCGACGATCCCGCAGCCGCCCAGCGCGTCGCCGCCGACCGGCTTCGACGGCACCGCCAGCGGCAAGGGCGCCTCACCGGCCTGCGGGACCTCCGACGAGTCGACCGCCGCCGGGGTGGACACCTTGTACGGGCAGGTCGCCGGGACCGCGTTGGGCCCGGCGTCGGGTTCGGCGAGGGCGGCCGGCAGGCCCAGGCCGACGGGCGCAGCGGTCAGGAAAACCGCCGCCGCCAGCGATGACGCGCCGCGCGTGAGGGACCGTAAGCCAGACATCGTCTGTGCAGCCTAGGCGATGGCCGGACGCTTCGCAGTGCGCCGCGCTGTGACGGGTGGGACGGAAGTTATCTGTGGGCCTGCGGGGGTGCGGGGCCGGCGCGTGGGCGGGGCCGCCGCGTTGAGTCTGCGCTGAGCGTGGTGGCTTCTCGCGCTTTTGCGCAGTGGGCGCAGAGTCAACAGCCGTGGGCTGGTGCGTGGGCGGGGCCGCTGCGTTGAGTCTGCGCTGAGCGTGGTGGCTTCTCGCGCTTTTGCGCAGTGGGCGCAGAGTCAACAGCCGTGGGCTGGTGCGTGGGCGGGGCCGCTGCGTTGAGTCTGCGCTGAGCGTGGTGGCTTCTCGCGCTTTTGCGCAGTGGGCGCAGAGTCAACGGCGTGGGCCGCAGCAGCGGCCAAATGCCGCGCCGCTTGACAGTGTCAACCCCCACGTATGACACTGTCAACTAATGAAGCTGCTCACCCTGCCCGAATTCGCCGCCGCCGCCGCCGACGCGGTGCAGGCGTCCGGCGCGGTGCCCGACAACAGGCAGGCCAAAGCAATCCCGGCCGAGCGCATGGTGCGCTACTACACCGCGCGCGGGCTGCTGCCACGCCCCGGCAACCGGGGGCGCGCACTCACCTACGGGCGTAGCCACCTGATCAGCCTGGTCGCCGTCAAACGCCTTCAGGGCGAGGGCCTTTCGCTCGAGGAGATCGCCGCGCGCCTGCGGCACATGCCGCAGGCGGAGCTGGAGTCGCTGGCCGCGATCCCGCCCGACGCGATGCCCGCCGACCTGGGCGATCCGGAGCCGGCCCCGGCCCCGTCGCGGGCGGCCGGCAGCTTCTGGGCAACGGCCCCCGACGTCGCCGCGGCACCGGCGGCGGCCCCCGCGGAAACGACCGAGCTGCGGGCCGTTCGGCTATCCGACAGTGTCACCTTGCTGGTCGACGGCCCCCTGCCGTCGCTCGACAACCTGCGCCGCGCCGCCGCGCCGCTGCTGGACCTGCTCGCCACCACAGCCTCTATAGAAGGGACCCGCAATGAACACTGAGCTACTACCCCTACTGCCCGCCGAAGCCGCGCCGGCGGCGAAAGGCCGGCCGACCTGCGGCGAGCTGGAGGCGACAAGCGGGGAGCGGCTGCCGCTGAAGGCGTTGAGCGTCGAAACCGCGATCGTCGGGATGACGGCGACGTCCACCGTGCGTCAGCGGTTCGCCAACACCGGCGAAACCACCATCGAGGCGACGTACGTGTTCCCGCTGCCGGCCCGCGCGGGCGTCACCGACTTCGTCGCCGACCTCGCCGGACGCCGCGTCGTCGGCGTGCTCAAGGAACGCGGCCAGGCGCGCGCCGACTACGAACACGCCGTGGCCAGCGGCCAGCGCGCCGCGATCGTGGAGGAGGACCGCTCCGACGTGTTCTCGGTGCGCGTCGGCAACCTCGGGCCCGGCGAGGAAGCAACCATCGAGATGGTGCTGGCCGGCCCGCTGGCGTTCGAGGACGGCGAGGCCACATTCCGCTTCCCGCTCGTCGTCGCGCCGCGATACACCACCGGGACGCCGCTGGCGGGCGATCAGACGGGCGCCGGGCTCGGCCGCGACACGGACGCCGTGCCCGACGCATCTCGGGTGACCCCGCCGCGGCTGTCCGGCGCCGACGACCGGCCCGACCTGCGGCTGTCGCTGACGCTGGACGACGGCGGGCTGACAGTGTCCGACCTGCGCGCTTCGCTGCCCACCGCCGTGTTGACGACGGACGGCGCGACGCGCCTGGACGTCGAGCCCGGTGCGCGGGCCGACCGCGACTTCGTGCTGCGGTTCCGTGCGGACCTGCGACACACCACGTCGTCGGCGCTGCTGGTCCCCGACGCCGACGGCGCCGAGGGCACCTGGTCGGTGACCGTCGTACCGCCCGCCGAGACCACCAGCGCCCCCCGCGACGTCGTCGTCGTGCTGGACCGTTCCGGCTCGATGGGCGGCTGGAAAATGGTCGCGGCGCGGCGGGCGGCGGGACGGATCGTGGACATGCTCGACGCGGCCGACCGGTTCTGCGTGTTCGCGTTCGACCACGGCGTGGAGACGCCGCCCGACCTGCCCGACGGCCTCGTCCAGGCGTCTGACCGCAACCGGTTCGCGGCGGCGTCGTGGCTGGGCTCACTGGCGGCCCGCGGTGGCACGGAGATGGCCGATCCGCTGCGCGACGCCGCCCAGCTGCTGGCCGCCGCCGAGCAGGACCGGCTGGCCAGCATCGTCCTGGTGACCGACGGCCAGATCGCGGGGGAGGACCACCTGCTGCGGTCGCTGGCGCCGCTGATCGGGCGGACGCGGGTCTACTGCGTGGGCATCGACCGCGCCGTCAACGCCGGGTTCCTCGAACGCCTCGCCGCGCTGGGTAACGGCCGCGCCGAGCTGGTCGAATCCGAGGACCGCCTCGACGAGGTGATGACCCGGCTGGCTCGCACCATCGGGCGCCCGTCGCTGACCGAGCTGCGGGTGAGCGGGCACGGCATCGAGATCGTGAAGGGCAGCATCACCCCCCACCGGGCCCCCGACGCATTCGCCGGCGTGCCCTGCGTGATCTCCGGCCGCTACCGGCGCAAGGGTGACAAGCCCGTCGAGCTGCGGGTGCGGGCCGACCCCGCCGACCCCGCCGCCGGGCCGTTCTCGGCCTCGCTGCCCGCCCGCCTGGCGCCGGAAGCCACTGCCGTGCAGAAGATCTGGGCGCGCGCAGTGGTCCGGGATCTGGAGGACGAGCACGCGGCCGGCCGCGGCGACGAGCGCCTGACCGAGCGCCTCGTCGCGCACTCGATCCGGTTCGGTGTGCTGTCGCGGTTCACCGCGTTCGTCGCCATTGACCCGGAGCGCCCGGAGAGCACGGTCGACGGGCCGCTCGACGAGGTGGTGCAGCCCGTCGAGATGCCGTACGGCTGGGCGCAGGCCGGTTTTGCCTCGGTGGACATGATGGCCGCCCCACCCGGTGGTGCCATGCCCGTCGCCGCCATGGCCGCCCCTGCTAGTTTTCGTGCCATGGCCCGTCCCCCCGCCCCCAAGTCGCTTCAGCACCTGCTCAAGCAGGTCGAAAAGGCAACGCAGGTGCGGCGTTCCGGGCTGGACGGGGTGCTCGAGGAGCTCAAAGGCCATCGCGACGCGGCGACGGAACCCGAGCTGCGCGCCGCGCTGGTGCACCTCTGCAATGCGCTGACGCGATTCCTCAAGGGCCAGACGCAGGCGCAGGCCCGTGAGGTGCTGGTGGCGGTCGACGCCGTCAAACGACTGCTCGGCGGCGCCGATCGCGGGCGGCGCGTGTCGAAACTACGGTTCTGGGAGTAGGTCCGCCAAGTCGACGTGCGCGACGGCCGGGAAGCTGATGGTGCCCATCCACAGCCTGCCGGCCGCCTCGACCAGACCGGTGACGGCGCCGAAGTCCGGATGCTGCGTGCGCAGGCCGGCGACCGCCGCCCCGCTGTCGGGGTCGAACGCGACCGCCCAGATCTCCGGCTTGATCTGCGGCTGTAGCCGCTCCGGCAGGCGCCAGATCACCTTGCGGATGATCGGGGCCCGCGGAAACAGCCGCTCCAGCGCGGGGTTCGCCTCGGTGACCAGCGCGACCCAGATGCGGCCGTCGGCGCCGGTTGACAGGTTGTCGGGCATTCCGGGCAGGTTCACCGCCAGCGGTGTCACCGATCCGGCCTGCGGACCGGTCAGCCAGTACTTCGACAGCCGCCGCGCCAGGGTCTCGGCGAACACCAGCGCCGACCCGTCGGCCGTCAGCGTCACCCCGTTGGCGAAGTACAGCCCGTCGAGCAGCGTTGTGACGGTGCCGTCCGGGTCGCGCCGGAACAGGCCGCCGTCCCCGCGGGCCTCCACGATCGGGGCGGTGAATTGTTCGAACGTGAAGTTGGCCGTCGATTCGGTGAAATAGATTGTGCCGTCGTCGGTTTCGGCGACGTTCGAGCAGAACTTGAGCTTGCGGCCGCCGACCGATTCGACCAGCACGTCCAGCGTGCCGCTCGCCGGGTCGAGGGCGAGCAACCCGCGGTGGCTGTCGCAGACCAGCACCCGGCCGTCGCGGGCGACGTGCAGACCCAGCGGCCGCCCGCCGGTGTCGGCCACGACGGTCGCTTCACCACCGGTTGACACGCGCACGATGCGACCGTCCTCCAGGCCCGTCCACAACTGACCGCCCGCGTCGACCACGACGTCCTCGGGCCCGTTGCCGGGCAGCGGGACGACGGTGACAACCGGCGCCGGCACGTCCGGCAGCGGGTCGACCGGCGGCGGCTGCCACCGGACCGGGTTGATGCGTGGTTTGCGTGCCATGCCAAGGACTTTAGAGCTCTTGCAGCACGCCGCGCAGGATGGATTCGATGGCGTCGAACTCGGCCTGTCCACAGATCAGCGGCGGCGCCAGCTGGATGACGGAGTCGCCGCGGTCGTCGGTGCGGCAGTACAACCCGGCCTCGAACAGCGCCGAGCCGACGTGGCCGAGCAGCTTTGCGCGTTCGGAGTCGGTGAAGGTCTGCTTGGTCGCCTGGTCCTTGACCAGTTCGACGCCGTAGAAGTAGCCCTCGCCGCGGACGTCGCCGACGACGGGCAGGTCGTACAGCCGCTCCAGGGCGGCGCGGAACGCGGGCGCCTGGGCCTTGACGTGGTCGTTGAGGCCCTCGCGCTCGAAGATGTCGAGGTTGGCCAGTCCGACGGCGCACGACACCGGATGCCCGCCGAAGGTGTAGCCGTGTCGGAAGGTCGCGCTGCCGTCCTGGAACGGCTCGAACACGCGGTCGCTGGCGATCATCGCGCCCAGCGGCGAGTAGCCCGACGTCATGCCCTTGGCGCAGGTGATCATGTCCGGCACGTAGCCGAAGTCGTCACACGCGAACATCGACCCGATCCGGCCGAACGCGCAGATCACCTCGTCGGAGATCAGCAGCACGTCGTACTCGTCGCAGATCTGGCGCACCCGGTCGAAGTAGCCCGGCGGCGGCGGGATGGAGCCGCCGGCGTTCTGCACCGGCTCGAGGAACACAGCGGCGACGGTGTCGGGCCCCTCGAACTCGATCGCCTCGGCGATCCGGTCGGCGGCGTACCGCCCGAAGGCCTTCGGGTCGCCGGCGTAGGGCTCCGGCGCGCGGTAGACGTTCGTGTTGGGCACCCGGAAGCCGCCGGGCGTCACCGGCTCGAACGGCGCGACGTACGTGGGCAGGCCGGTGATCGCCAGCGCGCCCTGGGTGGCGCCGTGGTAGGCGATCGAACGCGAAATGACTTTGTGCTTACCGGGTTTGCCGGTCAGTCGGAAGAACTGCTTGGCAACCTTCCACGCGGTTTCGACGGCCTCGGCGCCGCCGGTGGTGAAGAACACCCGGTTCAGGTCGGCGGGCGCGTAGGCGGCGAGGCGCTCGGACAGCTCGATCGCGGGCGGGGTGGCGTACCCCCACAGCGGAAAGAACGCCAGCGTGCCGGCCTGCCGGGCGGCGACCTCCGCGAGCTCGGCGCGGCCGTGCCCGACCTGCACGGTGAACAGGCCGGACAACGCGTCCAGGTAGCTCTTGCCGCGGTCGTCGAAGATGGTGAAGCCGTCGCCCCGGGTGATGACCGGCGGCGTGAAATCCGGTCCCTGACGGGTGAAATGCAGCCACAGATTGTTAGACATGGTGTTCGCGAGCCTAACGCTAGATCTATTGGCGGCGACCCGCTTCGCCCGGCTGCGCCGCGCTCGCGATCCCCGCTGGGTCTCTTGGCGGCGACCCGCTTCGCCCGGCTGCGCCGCGCTCGCGATCCCCGCTGGGTCTATTGGCGGCGACCCGCTTCGCCCGGCTGCGCCGCGCTCGCGATCCCCGCTAGGCTCGGGGAATGACCTCCACGCAGGTCAGCGAATTTGAAGCCCTGCGACCGCATCTCATGTCGGTGGCCTACCGCCTGACCGGCACCGTTGCCGACGCCGAGGACATCGTGCAGGAGGCCTGGCTGCGCTGGGACGGACAGCGCGGGCCGATCCATGACCTACGGGCGTGGCTCACTACCGTGGTGAGCCGGCTGGGCCTGGACCGGCTGCGCTCGGCTGCGCACCGGCGCGAGGCCTACACCGGTAACTGGCTGCCCGAGCCGGTGGTGACCGGCTTTGACGCGGGAGACCCGCTGTCGGAGGTGGTGGCGCGCGAGGACGCCCGGTTCGCGGCGATGGTGGTGCTCGAGCGGCTGAGCCCCGATCAGCGGGTCGCCTTCGTGCTGCACGACGGGTTCGACGTCCCGTTCGCGAAGGTGGCCGAGGTGCTGGGCACCAGCGACGCCGCCGCCCGGCAGCTGGCATCGCGGGCCCGCAAGGCCGTGAGCGGTGAGGCCGGCACCCCGTCGGCGCCGGCCGACCCCACCCACAACGAGGTGGTCGGCAAGCTGATGGCCGCCATGGCCGCCGGGGACCTGGACGCCGTCGTCGAACTGCTGCATCACGACGTGACGTTCACCGGCGACGCGAACGGCAGGACGTCGACCGCGGTCAACGTCATCCGCGGCGCGGACAAGGTGATCCGGTTCATGCTCGGCCTGGCCAACCGCTACGGCCCGGCGTTCTACACCGCCAGCCAGCTGGCGCTGGTCAACGGGGAACTGGGCGCCTACACGCCGGGCGTCACCGGCGAGGACGGGCACCGGGACATGGCGCCGCGGATCACCGCGATGACCGTGCGTGACGGCAAGGTCGTCGCCTTGTGGGACATCGCCAACCCGGACAAATTCACCGGCTCTCCGCTGCGCGAGCTGACTCAATAGGCTCGGCCCACGGCACCCGGCAGGTGTCCCCGGAACTGAAGCCCTGCTCGGTGATGCCCAGCGCGGAGTTCATCCGGGCCCGCATGTTCTCCAGGCCGATCTGGTAGGTCAGCTCGATGACTCCGGCCTCGCCGAACCGAACCCGCAGGTCCTCCACCTGCTCGTCGGTCACCGAGTGCGGGTCCGTGGTCATCGCGTCGGCGTACGCGATGGCCGCGCGCTCGTCGGCGGTGAATTTCGGGGAGGTCGCATAGCTGTCGATCTCCTTGAGCCGCTCGACGTCCAGGCCGTCCAGCCGCTGCAGCATGGCACCGAAGTCGACACACCACGAGCAGCCGACGGTGCGGGCGGTCCAGAACACGGCGAGCTCGCGCACGCTGGTCGGCAGCGTCTTGGACGCCTGCCCGACGATGGTCTCGTGCACGGCGTTGGCGATCAGCAGCCCGCGGTGATGCGCCGCGATGGTGAACGGTTCGGGGACCTCGCCGAAGCGGCGCTTGGCGTAGCGGTACATGGCGCGGGTCAGCAGGCCGGCGCGCTTCGGGGGCAGGGGCTCGATGCGGGTCTTGTTGGTCATGCAGGTCTGACGAAGTGGGCCGCGAAAGTGTGACCGAAATGCAGTACCGCTCTACTGCGTCGCGACCGCCGGGTTGCTACTTACCGTCGGCGCATGAATTTCTCACTGTTGCCTCCAGAGGTGCTGTCGGCGCGGATGTTCACCGGTGCGGGGTCGGGGCCGATGCTGAGCGCGGCCGCGGCGTGGGACGGGTTGGCGTCGGAGCTGGGCTCGGCGGCGGCGTCGTTCTCGTCGGTGACGTCGCAGCTGGTGGGTTCGGCGTGGCAGGGCAGCGCGTCGGCGGCGATGGCGGCGGTGGCCGCGACTTACACGGACTGGCTGGGTGGGGCGGCCGCGCAGGCCCTGGGTGCGGCCGCGCAGGCGCAGGCGGTGGTCTCGGTGTTCGAGGCGGCGCGGGCGGCGACGGTGCATCCCCTTGCGGTGCAGGCGAATCGAACGACGCTGGTGTCGCTGGTGCGCTCGAACCTGTTCGGCTTCGCCGCGCCGGCGATTGCGGCCATCGAGGGCGACTACGAGCGGATGTGGGCTCAGGATGCGTCGGCGATGTTCGGCTACCACGGCGGCGCCTCGGCCGTGGCCGCCAAGCTCACCTCCTGGCAGGCCAGCCCCGCCGCCGGGATCGGCAAGCCGCTGCTGGGCAACACCGGTGACTTCAACATCGGCGGCGGCAACACCGGGACGTTGAACCTGGGCAGCGGCAACATCGGCGACGGCAACCTGGGCGGTGGCAACAAAGGTGGCGCCAACGTCGGCAGCGGCAACTCCGGCACGTCCAACCTGGGCATGGGGAACCAGGGCAACCAGAACCTGGGCAGTGGCAACCACGGCAGCAACAACCTGGGCAGCGGCAATGATGGCGATCTCAACCTGGGCAGCGGAAATCAGGGCAGCAAAAACTTCGGCAGCGGGAACGTCGGTGACAACAACGTCGGCGGCGGAAACCGCGGCGACAGCAATGCCGGCAGCGGCAACATCGGCAGCGGTAACTACGGGTTCGGTAACCACGGCAACAGCAACCTCGGCTTCGGCAACACCGGCAGCGGCAATATCGGCATCGGACTCACCGGCAACAACAAGGTCGGTATCGGGCTGCTGAACTCCGGCACCGGAAACATCGGCATCGGAAACTCGGGCGACAACAACATCGGGTTCTTCAACTCGGGCGACGGCAACATCGGCTTCTTCAACTCCGGAAGCGGCAACTTCGGCTACGGCAACGCCGGTGACGTCAACACCGGCTTCTCAAACGCCGGCGGCTACAACACGGGTCTCGGGAACGCGGGCACGTTCAACACGGGAATCTTCAATGCCGGCGGGGGGAACCTGGGCTCTTTCAACTCGGGCACGTACGGCGTGGGCTCGTTCAATTCGGGCGACCTCAACACGGGCAACTTCAATTCGGGCAACGTGAATTCGGGCGGCTTCAACGCCGGCTCGACCAATACCGGATGGGCGAACTCGGGCTCCACCAACACCGGCGCCCTCAACTCCGGCTTCACGTACACCGGGATCGCCAGCACAGAAAACGGGGCCAACGCGAGCTCCGGCTTCGGCAACACCGGCCTTTCCAGCTCGGGCTTCAACAACTCCGGCTTGGGCAGCTCTGGCTTCGGCAACACTGGCTCGAACCAGGTCTCGGGCTTCTTCAACTCCGGCACCGGCGAGGAAGCGGGCATCGGCAACGCGGGCGGGTTGAACGCCGGGTTGTTCAACAAGGGCAACTTCCACTCGGGTTTCGCGAACTCGGGCTTCTACAGCTCCGGCCTTGGGAACAAGGGCATTCAGGACTCCGGCGCCTTCAACACGGGAAACAACGCGGCGGGCTTCTTCCGCTAGCGGCGAGGTGCGTACCGGCCCGACGAAGTCGAGTAGTCGATTACTCTGCTGCGGCCGCCCTGCCGGAACTTACGTTCGGCCCATGAATTCCTGCCTATTGCCGCCGGAAGTCCTGTCAGCGCAGATGTTCGCCGGCGCGGGCTCGGAGCCGATGCTCCTCGCGGCGGCGGCGTGGCGGGGGTTGGCATCCGAGCTGGGCTCGGCGGCATCGTCGTTCTCGTCGGTCACCGCCCAGCTCGCGGGATCGGCGTGGCAGGGCGGGGCGTCGACGGCGATGGCGGCGGTGGCCGCGACGTACACGCAATGGCTTGGCGGGGCGGCCGCGCGGGCGGGGAGCGCGGCCGCCCTGGCCAAAGAGGCGGCTACGGTCTACGAGATCGCACGGGCCGCGACGGTGCATCCGATCGCGGTGCGGCTGAACCGCACCGCGCTGGTATCGCTGGTGCGGTCGAACCTGCTGGGCTTGCAGGCGCACGCGATCGCGGCCGTCGAGTTCGACTACGAGCGGATGTGGGCCCAGAACGCGGCCGCCATGTTCGGCTACCACGGCGGGGCGTCGGCGGTGGCGGGACAGCTGGCCGGCTGGCAGCAGGCGCCCAAGCCCGTCGCGGCGATCGGCAAGCCGCTGCTCGGCAACTCCGGGGACTTCAACATCGGTGGCGGCAACACCGGCACGCTCAACCCGGGCAGCGGCAACATCGGCAATGGCAACCTGGGCGGCGGCAACCTCGGTGACGCGAACATCGGCAGCGGCAACACCGGCACCAGCAACGTCGGCTGGGGGAACACGGGCAACCAGAACCTGGGCAGCGGAAACTACGGCAGCAACAACCTGGGCA
>NZ_JCALCE010000032.1:0-66140 GCF_059812195.1 Mycobacterium sp. NGS68
CGAGGACCTGCGCAGTTGGCTGCGCCGCCTGCACGACGAGGTCCATGTCACCACGGTGCTGGTCACCCACGACCAGGCCGAGGCGCTCGACGTCGCGGACCGCATCGCGGTGCTCAACAAGGGCCGCATCGAGCAGGTCGGCTCCCCGACCGACGTCTACGACACCCCGGCCAGCGCGTTCGTGATGTCATTCCTGGGTGCCGTGTCCTCGCTGAACGGCGCGCTGGTGCGTCCCCACGACATTCGGGTGGGCCGCCGGCCCGACATGGCGATCGCGGGCGGGGACGGCTCCGCGGACTCGATCGGGGTGGTGCGCGCGACCGTCGACCGGGTGGTGGCGCTCGGCTTCGAGGTGCGGGTCGAATTGACCAGCGCCGCGACCGGGACGCCGTTCACCGCGCAGATCACCCGCGGTGACGCCGAGGCGCTGGCGCTGACGGAAGGCGACACCGTCTACGTGCGGGCCACCCGGGTGCCCACGATTCCCGGGGAAGCGACCAACGGCGCGGACGAGGACGAGGCGACGCTGACGTCCGCGTGACCGCGCGTCAGGCGGCGACGCGCTCCGCCAGGGCTTCGTCGAAGCGGTCCAGCACCGTATCCGCCACCAGTTCGTGAGCGCCCAGCGCCGTGGCCATGGTGATGCCGGCCGTGTCGGCGAACCGCTGCACCCGGTCAGGCAGCCGCCCGGGCGCCAGGAACCATGGCGCGATGACCACGCGGCGCGCGCCCTGGCGGCGCAGTCGGCCCAGGCCGTCAGCCAGCGAACGCTCCGGTCGGGTGGCGAACGCTGTCGCCGCACCGGCCCAGCCCGTGCCCCTCAGCAGCTTCGGCGCCACCCGCGCGGTGCGCGCGTTCACCGCGGGATCGGACGTGCCGATCGCCACCACGAGCACCCCCACCCGTTCGTCAGACCAGGACACGCCCAGCTCGGCCACCCGCTGGTGCAGCACCGCGACCAGGCGGTCGTCCTCGCCCAGGACGGCGGCCTGCCGGACGCCGACGGCCGCGCCGCAGCCGGCGATCTGGCGGGGGATGTCCACGCGCGCGTGGTAGGCGTTCGCCAACAGCAGCGGGCTGACCACCGCCTGGCCGTCGACCGCGGTGAGCACGTCGACCAGGCTTGGCGAGCTGTGATCGAGGAACGCCAGCCGGACGTCGAGGCCGGGACGCAGCCGCGCGACCCGGTCCGCGACGGCGTGCGCATTGGCCGCCGACCGTGGGTCCGCACTTCCGTGCGCGGTCAGCACGAGGGTAGGGGTCACGAGGCGTGCAGCCCGCATTCGGTCTTCGCCATCCCCTGCCAGCGTCCGCTGCGCGGATCGGCGCCCTCGACGGGCTTGGCCGTGCAGGGGGCGCAGCCGATTGACGGATAGCCTTCGTAGACAAGCGGATTGACCAGCACGTCGTGCCGATCGATGTAGTTCTGCATGTCCTGATCGGTCCAGGCGGCCAGCGGGTTGATCTTCACCAGCTTGAACGCCTCGTCGAAGCCGATCAGCGGCGCATTGGCGCGGGTCGGGGCCTCCACCCGGCGGATGCCCGTCACCCACGCCGAGTAGCCGCGCAGCGCCTTGCCGAGCGGGGCGACCTTGCGCAGCCGGCAGCACTCGCCGGGGTCGCTGGTGAACAGGTCCTTGCCCAGCAGGTTGTCCTGCTCGGCCACCGTGTGCTCGGGAGTGACGTTGACAACCCTGATGTCGTAGACGGATTCGATCGCATCGCGGGTGCCGATGGTCTCCACGAAGTGGTAGCCGGTGTCCAGGAACATCACCGGCACGCCCGGTCGCACCTTGGCGGCCATATCGACCAGCACGGCGTCCTGCATGTTCGACGCCACCACGTAATTGCAGGTGGCCCAGCCGCGGGGGCCGTTGATCCCGCCGAAGTTCGCCTCGGTCCAGCGCAGCAGCTCCGTAGCGTCGGCGCCGTCGAGCTCGGCCGCGCCGCGAGACGCCAGCTCGCGCAGTTCATCTTCGGTCAGCCTGGTCGCTTCGCTCATCGCAAGTCGTCCTCCTCGGCCCGAATCGCCCACTGCGCGAAGCGCTCACCTTCGTCGCGGTGCTTGACGAAGTTCCGGGTCACCCGGTCGATGTAGTCGCCCAGCTCGGCGCTGGTGACCTTGTGCTGCCGCAGCTTTCGGCCGAAGCCGCTGTCCAGGCCCAGGCTGCCGCCCAGATGCACCTGGAAACCCTCGACCGAGCCGCCGTCGCCGTCGTCGACCATCTGGCCCTTGAAGCCGATGTCGGCCACCTGAATTCGAGCACACGAGTTCGGGCAGCCGTTGATGTTGACGGTGATCGGCACGTCTAGCGCGGCGTTGATGTCATCGAGCCTGCGCTCCAGCTCGGGCACCAGATCCTGTGCCCGGACCCGAGTCTCGGCGAACGACAACTTGCAGAACTCGATCCCGCTGCACGCCATGAGATTGCGGCGCCAATGCGACGGCCGCGATGGCAGTCCCAGCTTCTCCAGCCCAGCGATCGTCTCCTCGAGCTTGTCGTCGGGGATGTCGAGGATGACCAGCTTCTGATACGGGGTGAACCGAATGCGGTCCGAGCCCGCCCGCTCGGCCAGGTCGGCGACCGCCAACAGGATGGTGCCGGACACCCGCCCGGCGATCGGGGAGACGCCGATGGCGTTGAGCCCGTTCTTCAGCCGCTGCACGCCGACGTGATCGATCGGATGCTTGACCGGCTCGGGGGCCGGCCCGTCGATCAGCGGGCGCTTGAGGTACTCGGTTTCCAGAACTTCGCGGAATTTTTCTACGCCCCAGTCCTTGACCAGGAACTTCAGCCGCGCCTTGGCGCGCAGCCGCCGATAGCCGTAGTCGCGGAAGATCGACGTCACCGCGGCCCACACCTCGGGCACCTCGTCCAGCGGAACCCAGACGCCGAGCCGCTGGGCCAGCATCGGATTGGTGGACAGGCCGCCGCCGACCCACAGGTCCAGGCCCGGCCCGTGCTCGGGGTGGTTGACGCCGATGAACGCGATGTCGTTGACCTCGTGAACGACGTCCTGCAGACCGGAGATGGCGGTCTTGTACTTGCGCGGCAGGTCGGCGAAATCGGGTTGGCCGATGTAGCGGCGGACGATCTCGTCGATCGCCCAGGTGGGGTCGAGGACCTCGTCGAGCGACTCGCCGGCCAGCGGCGAGCCCAGCACCACACGCGGGCAGTCGCCGCACGCCTCGGCGGTCTGCAGCCCTACCTCGTCGAGGCGTCGCCAGATTTCGGGGACGTTCTCCACTTCGATCCAGTGGTACTGCACGTTCTGGCGGTCGGAGATGTCCGCGGTGTCGCGGGCGAACTCGACGGAGATCTGGCCCAGCGTGCGCAGCGCCGCCGCGGAGATCGCGCCGCCGTCGCAGCGCACGCGCATCATGAAGTACTTGGCCTCGAGCTTGTCGGTGTTCTCGTCGCCGGTCCAGCTGCCGTCGTACCCCTGTTCGCGCTGGGTGTAGAGGCCCCACCAGCGGAAACGCCCCCGCAGGTCGGATTTCTCGATGCTGTCGAAGCCGTTCTTCGCGTAGTCGTTGAGGATGCGGTCCCGCACCTCGAGCGGCGCGCCGGCCTGCTTCATCTCCTCGTTGGGGTTGAGCGGGTCGCGGCTTCCCAGCGCCCACTGGCCCTCGTCGCGGGTCTTAGCGGGACGGGCTGTGGTCATGCGGGTGTTCTCCTTCGCGAACATTCGCGGGCGTGACGGCGCACCTCACCGGTTCTGATTGGGAGGCGCAGATCCGGCGGCCAGCTGGTCGTACAGGTGGGCTGGGTCTACGACGTCAAGGGAGACAGCAACAGCTGCAAACGCGCTTGAGGTCGATATGCCGCCGAGCCACCAAGGCGATGCGCAGGCTGGGGCGGGCGACGGTCACGGCTGCCATTCTGCCATGGATCTTGGCCGACCGTACAACCAGGTCAAATTTCCGCTCACGGTGATTAAAACTACGCCGGTAACTTTGGTTGATTAGGTAAACAAAGCCGAGAATCCGCTGTGAATCGTGGTGCGGCCTGTCGTGGGATCATGTGGCATGACCCTTCGCCAGGCGCCCGCCGAGCTGCCAGGCTTGCAGCGGAGCCCCGGGGCTCCGTTTGGCGTGTACGTGCACGTCCCGTTCTGCATAACCCGCTGCGGATATTGCGATTTCAACACCTACACCCCGGCCGAGCTGGGTGGGGTCAACCCGGATGCCTGGCTGCAGGCGCTGCGGGCGGAGCTCGAGCTGGCGTCCGCACGGCTGGACGCCCCGGCGGTGGACACCGTGTTCGTCGGCGGCGGCACGCCGTCGCTGCTGGGCGGCGAGCGCCTGACGACGCTGTTCGACATGGTGCGCGAGCACTTCGCGCTGGCCCCGGATGCCGAGATCACCACCGAAGCCAATCCGGAATCGACCTGGCCCGAGTTTTTCGACGCGATCCGGGCGGCCGGCTACACGCGGGTGTCGCTGGGCATGCAATCGGTCGTGCCGCACGTGCTGGGGGTGCTGGACCGGGTGCACACGCCGAACCGGTCGGCCGCCGCGGCCCGCGAGGCGCTGGCCGCCGGCTTCGAGCACGTCAACCTGGACCTGATCTACGGCACGCCGGGGGAGTCGGACGACGACCTGCTGCGCTCGGTCGACACGGCGGTCGAGACGGGCGTCGACCACGTGTCGGCGTACTCGCTGCTCGTCGAGCCGGGCACCGCGCTGGCGCGCCGGGTCCGCAGCGGTGAGCTGGCCGCTCCCGACGACGACGTGCTGGCGCACCGCTACGAGCTGGTCGACGCGCGGCTGTCCGCGGCCGGATTCGCCTGGTACGAGGTCTCCAACTGGGCCCGCCCCGGCGGTGAGTGCCGCCACAACCTCGGCTACTGGGACGGCGGGCAGTGGTGGGGCGCGGGACCGGGCGCGCACGGCTTCGTCGGCGCGACGCGGTGGTGGAACACCAAGCACCCCAACAGTTACGCGGAGATGCTGGCCGGCGCGACGTTGCCGGTCGCGGGCTTCGAGCAGCTCGGGGCCGACCTGCTGCACACCGAGGACGTGATGCTGCGGACCAGGCTGCGCCAGGGGTTGCCGCTGGCCCGGCTCGGCGACGACGAACGCGAGCGCGCCGCGGCCGTCGTCGCGGACGGGTTGTTGGTCGCCGAGGAGGACCGGCTGGTCCTCACGCCGCGCGGACGGCTCCTGGCCGATGCGGTGGTGCGCACGCTGCTGGGGTAGCCGGCGTCAGCCGGTCGGGAACCAGTGCCCCACCATTCGGGAGATCTCGATGTACAGCGGGATTCCGATCGTGACGTTGTAGGAGAACGTCAGACCCAGCGACGCCGCCAGCGGAAGTGTCGGGCTGGCCTCGGGGATCGCCAACCGCTGGACCGCCGGGACGGCGATATACGACGCCGCACCGCACAGCACGGCGAACAGCACGTAGGTCCCCGGCTTCAGCGCAGTGGCCGTGGCATAGGCGTAGGTGTGCGCCGCGATGATCCCCATCGACGCGAACAGATTGGGCACCAGCAGGCCGAACGCGATGAAACCGAAGCCCGCCGCCCGCAGGTCCTTCAGCTTCCGCGACGCCGTCATGCCCATCTCCAGCAGGAACAGGCACAGCACGCCCTGGAACGCCAGCACGAAGAAGTTGTCGTCGTCGTGAATGACCTTTTCGCCCTGCAACCCACTGATCAGGCCGATGATGATGCCACCGAGCAGCAGCACCAGCCCGGGATTCAGGAACACCTCCTGCAGCAGCTCACGGTTGAGCAGTCGGGGCGACTTGCCGGTGCCGACCGGGTCCGGCTCCCACTCCGGGTGCTCGGACTTCTCCAGCGACAGCTCCAGTTCCTGTTCGACCCCTCGATCGTTCTGGGTATCGAGCGACTGGCCGCGCGCGGGCCGCGTCGCGGTACCCGGCCCGAACGCCACCTTGGCCGGTGGGGTGTAGCCCGCCTCGTCGGGCATGTAGCCCGCCTCGTCCATCCCGCGGTGACGCAGCCGCGCGACCAGGTACAGGGCCACCAGGCAGCCGGGAATCTCCATGACCGCCAACATCACCGGCATGTACGCGTTGAACGCGATGCCGACGCTGGTCAGGACGGCGACGCAGGTGGCAAAGGTACCCGCCGAGTCGGACCCGTAATAGCCGGCGACCGTGGCCCTATCGACCCGGCGCATGGATTTCAGGCGGTTCAGCAGGAAGTAGGCCAGGCCGCCGATCATGAAATTCAAGATGAAGCCCAGCGCCACGAAACCGGCGATGTTGTCGATGTCGGCCGGTTTGACCTTCGCCAGCTCCTCGCCGCCGTGCCAGCCGATGGCCAGCAGCAGGTACATGGTGAGGCCCTGGTAGATCACGTACGGGAATTCGAATCTCACCCTGAGGATCGGGATGAGGAAGCCGAAGTAGAAGAACAGCAGAAGCGGTTTGAACAGGTTGTGGGTGAAGTTGTGCCAGAACTCTTGCAGCATTACCTGCCTCCCCTCGTCGGTGCGGTGCGGTGGTCATGGAGGTACCGAGAAGCACCGTGAGTCCGCGGAGCGACCATGAATATCCAGACAAATCTGGAAACTTAGCCCTGCCTATTCAAATCCGCCACTCAGCAAATTGACAGGTAAATGTGCATTGGAACGGGCGCGCTCGGCGCCCCTCTTTTGGTTGCGCAACGCACAGTTTGCGAGTGGTTTGCCGTTTACTTGGCGGCGGAAGTCGGCGCCCGCCGGACACGGACGTGCGACTTGCGTTGTCTTGCCGGGCGGCACGCCGGTGGCGGGTGCGGGCCGGTGGTCGCCCCGGTGCGAGGACCCGCGAAACCATAAGTACGCCAGCCTTTCGGTCGATCGTGAGCGCGGCAACGCCGACCGCCGGGCGCTCGGGATCGTTCGGGATTCCGCTGGGCAGCACGTGCTTGGCCGACGGATCAATGGGTTGCTGGGAGTAAGCGCGGGTGGTAGCTGGAGGGACCCCTGCCGAGGCCGGTTAAAAATGCGTTAAAAATGTTCGCCGACACGCCGAATCGGCCCATTTTTGCGGTCAACGCCGGCGCCGGCGGCGACCGCGCCCGCGCCGCGCGACCGGCCATTTGCCGCGGCATTGCGCCAAGTCGCCGGCGACGGCATCCGCGGGTGCGGTGTCGGCGGGATCCGCGGGGTCGGCGCAGGTCAGCGGCTGACGCGCCAACCGGACCGCGCGAAATTTCATAGGTTAGGCTACATTTACTAGCTGTGACCGAGGTCAGCGTGGGGGCTAGTTCTATAGGCATCGAGTCGCAGCCGCTGCAATGGCCCGGCCATATCGACCCGGCCGACCTGGCGGCCGAACTGGCGGCAGTGCTGCCGGAGCGTGCCGGCGAGGAATACCTGCTCTACGAGAGCGACGGCGAATGGGTGCTGGCCATCGGTGTGCAGGCCATGGTCGAGTTGGACAGCGACGAAGTGCGCGTCATTCGCGACGGCGTCACCCAGCGCCAGCAGTGGTCGGGCCGGCCGGGAGCCGTTCTGGCCGAGACGGTGGATCGGCTGCTGCTGGAGACCGACCAGGTGTTCGGCTGGATAACCTTCGAATTCGGCGTCTACCGGTACGGCCTGCAGGAGCGACTGGCGCCACAAACACCGCTGGCCCGGATCTTCTGGCCCCGCACCCGAATCGTGGTGTCGCGGCAAGCGGTTCAGCTGTTCGGCGCCGACGATCACGTGTGCGAGACCGTGCGCCGGGTATTGCGTCGCGGCGTGCGCGACGTACGGCCCCCACGTGCGCTCGACATATCGGCCGACCCGTCCCGCTATCGCGATCGCGTGGCCGCGGCGGTCCGCGAGATCGCGGCCGGCGGTTACCACAAGGTGATCCTGTCCCGGTCCGTCGAGGTGCCGTTCGCGCTCGACTTCCCGTCGACCTACCGGCTGGGCCGACGCCACAACACCCCGGTGCGGTCGTTCTTGTTGCGGCTGGGTGGAGTTCGTGCCGTCGGCTACAGCCCGGAGTTGGTCACGGCCGTGCACAACGACGGCGAGGTCGTCACCGAGCCGTTGGCCGGTACCCGCGCGCTCGGTCGTGGTCTGGTGCGTGACCGCGAGGCCCGCGACGAGCTGGAGTCGAATTCCAAAGAGATTGTCGAGCACGCGATCTCGGTGCGCAGCTCGCTACAGGAGATCGCCGAGGTCGCCGAGCCGGGCACCGCGGCCGTCACGGACTTCATGACGGTGCGCGAGCGGGGGAGCGTCCAGCATCTCGGCTCCACGGTCAGTGCGCGCCTGGACCCGGCCAACGACCGAATGGATGCGCTGGAGGCGCTCTTCCCGGCGGTCACCGCGTCGGGCATCCCGAAAGCCGCCGGCGTCGAAGCCATCCTGCGCCTCGACCAGGGGCCGCGCGGCATGTATTCGGGTGCGGTCGTGTCCATTTCGGCCGACGGCGCCCTGGATGCCGCGCTGACGCTGCGGGCCGTCTACGAGAGCGACGGCAGAACCTGGCTGCGGGCGGGCGCCGGCATCATCGAAGCCTCGCAGCCTGAGCGGGAATTCGAGGAGACCTGCGAAAAGCTCTCTACGCTGGCGCCGTATCTCGTCGCGCGCCAGTAGAGGGGCCTTTAGTCCCTAGTGGATGCCGCCGCGAGCGGCGAGGCTTCGATCGTGCATGCACTTCAGTGTCGATCGGCGCGGGAATTCCCCGACGTCTTAGTGCTTTCCAGCGGCCGCGTGCCAGCCGTCACCGCCGAGGGGATAGGGCGTGCCGTAGGCCGGGTGCTGGCCGATCACGACGTCGCCGGCGGCGCCCGGGTGCGGCTGAAGACCGGTAGGTGCGGCGGCGGGCCGATGGTGTTGCAGGTGAACCTGACGGTGCATGACGCGCCCGCCCGCGTCCAGGCCGTCACGGCGGGCATCGACGACACGCTGCCGGCGCTGGCCAGGCTGGATCGTCACCTCGGGAGCCTGGGCGGGCGCTGGCGCCCCCGGCCCTGGCCGGATCTGACCCGCCGGATGCGGTCCATATCCGGCGATGCCGACCTGGTCCGTCGTAAAACGGTTGTGCCGCAGCGCATCACCCCGATGGAGGCGGTGCGGGTGATGGATGCGATGGACTATGACGCGCACCTGTTCGTCGACGCCGAAACGGGCGAGGACGCGGTGGTGTACCGGGCGGGACCGTCCGGATTGCGGCTGGCACGCCAGCGCCAGGTGTATCCGCCGGGCTGGTCCGACAAGAACGCGCCGGCGCCCTGCGGCCCGCCGGTGCCGCTGATCGTGAATCCCCGTCCGGCGCCGGAACTCGCCGAGGAGGCCGCGGTGGAGCGGGCGCGCGAACACGGTCCGCGCCTGCTGTTCTTCACCGATCCCGTCAGCGGTCGGGGCCGGTTGCTGTATCCGCGCTACGACGGTGATCTCGGCCTGGTCGGCCCGGCGTCGGGCGTGTCGACTTGATGTAACCGCACGACACATATACATTGACTGTTACTGGTCGATACACATAGCTGGGAGAGTCGGTGTCCAACAACCTGAGCAATATGCAGTTACTGCGTGAACTCGAGCCCGTCGTGGAGCGACTGCTCAACCGCCACCTCTCGATGTTCAAAGAGTGGAGCCCGCACGACTACATCCCCTGGTCGGACGGCAAGAACTACTACACCCTCGGCGGTGAGGACTGGGAGCCCGGGCAGAGCCGGCTCTCCGACGTGGCGCAGGTCGCGATGGTGCAGAATCTGCTGACCGAGGACAATTTGCCCTCGTACCACCGCGAGATCGCGATGAACTTCAGCATGGACGGCCCGTGGGGGCAGTGGGTCAACCGGTGGACCGCAGAGGAGAACCGGCACAGCATCGCCCTGCGCGACTACCTGGTGGTCACGCGGTCGGTCGACCCGGTCGAACTGGAGAAGCTGCGGTTGGAGCAAATGACGAGGGGCTTCAGTCCGGGCCAGAACCAGCAGGGCGACCTGTTTGCTGAGAGCGTGTTCGACTCGGTCATGTACGTGTCGTTTCAAGAGTTGGCGACCCGCGTGTCGCACCGCAACACCGGAAAAGCCTGCAACGAGTCGATCGCCGACCGGCTGCTCGCCAGGGTGTCGGCGGACGAGAACCTGCACATGATCTTCTACCGCGACGTCAGTGAGGCCGGCCTGGAGATCGCGCCCAACCAGGCGATGAGGTCACTGCATCGGATTCTGCGCAACTTCAAGATGCCCGGCTTCACGGTGCCCGAGTTCCGGCGCAAGGCTGTGATCATCGCCGTCGGCGGCGTCTACGACCCGCGGATCCACCTCGACGAAGTGGTCATGCCGGTACTGAAGAAGTGGCGCATCTTCGAACGCGAAGACTTCACCGGGGAGGCCGCCCGAATGCGTGACGATCTGGGCCTGCTGATCAAGGAACTCGAGGAGGCCTCAAACAAATTCGACGAGTCAAAGCAGCGCTATCTGGAACGCGAGGCCCGCCGGACCGAGAAGATCACCGCCCGTAGGGTGCTGAAAACCGAAGGGACCCTGACGCTTAGCGGGCATTGAGCCCGGTTTCCGCGTCGGCCGATTGCTGCAGGTGGTCGGCGAGAACGCGGCTGACCAAAGACTCGATGGTCGATTCGATCGAGGACGCCAGCGTGGCGGTGACGGTCGCGACGGCCTGGGTGCGGAATCGGACCAGCATGGTGATCAGCTCGGCGATTTCGGAATCGGCAGGCAGCGGCGCGCCCGGTTTGATGCGGTCGATGACGTGCTCCGCGCCGGCGCGCACCAGCATGTCGCTGATCTCGTCGATCTTGGGCAGTGTCTGTTCGTATAGGTCGATGAGCTTGTCGGTGCCGATGCCGTAGCCACGGATCTCGTTGAAGGCCTCGACGAGCTTGGGCCGGGTGATCGTCGCCTGCTCGTCGTCGACGCGGATGATCTGCAGCGCCAGCAGCCGTTCGAAGGCGGGTGCATCGTCGACGAGTCGCCGGGCTTCGAAAACCGACATCGTCTGCGGCGTCTCGGTGGTCCAGGTGCCCGCGATTGCCGTCTCCAGGCCGAGGATGTCGCCGAGGTTCCTGCCCTCTTCCCACGCGCTGAGCATCTCCCGGACATGGGCGATGGTGTAGCCGCGGTCCAGCATCGAGGTGATCAGCCGAAGCCGGGTCAGATGCGTGTCGTTGAACAGCGCGACGCGGCCGACGCGCAACGGCGGCGGCAGCAACCCGCGGTCGCGGTAGACCCGGATGTTGCGGGTGGTGGTGCCGGCCAGTCGGGCCAGGTCGTCGATCCGGTACTCACCGGACGCATCGATGTCGTGCGGATGGCGGACCGCGGCGTCGAAAAGCTGTGACACCGTGGTCTCGACGAACTCGCGCAGCTCGCGTGACTGCCGTTGCACACGCCTGGGCGCGCGTCGCACGTTGTGCAACACGCTGGCGATCGTGCCGGGCTCGGGCCGCGCGGGTCGGTCGGGTGCCATATCAGGGCGACGCGTCAGGCTGACGACGTCGCCAGGGTACGGGCCGCGTTGGCGACCGCTGCATAGTCCGAAGGGCGGAAATCACGCATCTGCCGAAGATACTGGGTCGCGGTGCCGGGGTACATAGAGCCGTTGAACCCGTCCTTGGTGAGATACCAAGAGCGGCAACCGGACATCCAGGTCGTCTTGGTGAGCCTGCGCTGGATGCGTTCGTTGTGGCGGCGCTGGACCTCTTCGCGCACATCGAGATAGCGCAGATCCTCGTTCAGGATCGTGGTGATGCCGCGCACCGCGTAGTCGAGTTGGCCTTCGATGTAGACCAGCAGCGAGTTGTGGCCGGGACCGGAGTTTGGACCGGTCATGAAGAACAGGTTCGGGTATCCGTGTGCGTTGATGCTCTTGTAGGCCTGCCCGCCGCCCGCCCAGTCGTCGGCCAGCGACCGGCCGCCCAGCCCGGTGACCTCGAATGGCGGGCCGGTGAGGTGGACGTCGTAGCCGGTGGCGAACACGATGCAGTCGAGGTGGTGCTCGATGCCGTCGCTGGTGCGAATGCCGACCGGGCTCAGCGTCGCGATCGGCCAGTCGATGAGCTTGCAGTTGTCGCGTTGCAGCGCGGGGTAATAGTCGCTGGATATCAGCATGCGCTTGCAGCCCGGCGCGAAGTCCGGGGTGAGCTGCCGGCGCAGCCAGGGATCCTTGACCTGCGCGCGAATGTGGGCCTGGCCCAGTCGGGCCACGAGCGAAGTCAGCGGCGTGTTCCACACCATCGCGGTCGCGGTGGCCTCGTGGCCCCAGAACAGCAGTTGCCGGGCAAGCTGTTGGGTGGCGGGGACTTTCGCGAACACCGCCTGCACCGCGGGCGGGGTGGCGACGTCCAGCCGCGGCAGCACCCAGCCCGGGGTGCGCTGGAATACCTTGACGAAGCCGGCCTGCTTCACCAGTTCGGGGATGATCTGGATCGCGCTGGCGCCGGTGCCGATGACGGCGACCCGCTTGCCGGTGAAGTCGTAGTCGTGATCCCAGCGGGCGCTGTGGATCTTGTGTCCCTGGTAGCTGTCCAGGCCGCGCATGTCGGGGAAACTGGCGTCCGACAACGGGCCGGAGGCCAGCACGACGGTGCGGGCGCGAAAACGTTTGCGATTCTTGGTCGTTGCGGTCCAGACGCCAGCCGCTTCATCGAACGCCAGCCCCTTGACCTCGTGATTGAACCGGATGTGGCGGCGGATCTCGAAGCGCGTCGCCATCTCCTCGATGTGAGCGTAGATCTCCGGGGCGGGGGAGTAGGTCCGTGACCACTTCGGGTTTTTCACGAACGAGTACGAGTACAGCAGCGACGGCACGTCGCAGCTGGCGCCCGGATACCGGGTGTCGCGCCACGTTCCGCCCACCCGGTCGGAGCGCTCCAGGATGACGACGTCGGTCACACCGGCTTCGGCCAACCGGATCGCCGCCCCGAGCCCGGAGAAGCCCGCCCCGATGATCAGCGTCGCGTAGACGCGATCTTGCGCCATGATCAGGCCGCCGGTTCGTGGGTGAGTTCCCGCGACCAGCTCGGCATCGGCCGCAGCATGGGTTTCGGATAGAAATCCGACAGCCACACCATGGAATTGGCCAGCAGCTGGTAGGGGTGCCGCGGATTGACCACCCAGCCGGCGTGCCGCTTCAGCACCTTGTAGGCGGGCACCCGCGGGGTGCGCCTGCCGCGCTCGCCGAGCTGCCGGAACCGGTTGACCGCGTTGAAGAGACGCTCGGCCTCCATGCCCATGCCGGCCATCTCGTTGCGGATGCGGTTGAGCAGCGGGACATACATGAGGGCGCCGATGATCAGGCCGGGAGTCGCGACGGTGCCGACGAACTCGATGGCCAGGCGGCGCGCGGTGGCGTGGCCGATCATCTCCAGCACTTCGAAATCGACGGCGATGTGCCGTGATTCGTCGTTGTTGATCTTCTCGAACACCTGGTGGCAGACCGGATCTTCCACCGTGTCCAGCAGGAACTTGAGCAGCGCGCCGTCCAGCGCCACCTCCAGCATCGGGATCACCGTGCCCAGCACGGACAACGGCATGTCGTCGGAGTAGGCGTCCAGCCATTCGATGGCCAACCGGATGTTGACGTTCGGCGTGGGGACTTCGCCGTCCTCGAGCATGCCCCAGCGCTTCATCAGCGCCAACTCCGCGTTGGCGTGGCGCTGTTCCTCGGCGTGGAAATACCGGTAGATCTCGGCGATGGTCGAGTTGGGCGCCTTCTTGGCCAGCGCCGCGAAGCCGCGGGCGCCGATGTTTTCGATCCAGCACAGGTCGGCCATGAAGGCCTTGAGCTTCGGGCGGAATTCGGGCCGGATGGTCTCGGCGCCCGGAGCTTCCCAGTCGATATCGGCGAGGGCCCACTGCCGATCCTTGATCTTAGCGAGCATGGCTTCCATTTCGATTGCCACGGTGAGCTCCTTACGTTAGGACAATCCGGCTCGGGAGATGAGGCCGGCCGCGCGCGTATATGACTGCGGGGCCAGACGTTTGATGTTCCAACCGATCTTCGCGTCGAATTGCGGCATGCAGTAGAGCTCGCCGCGATCGTGGGTGTCCAGGCATATCCGGGCCACCTTCTGCGCCGAAAAGCCGGTCCAGCGCATGAGTTTGGTGGCCAGTTCACCGGACTGCTCGCCGATCCGGCCCGAGGCCACGATGTTGGTCTTGACGAAGGTCGGGCACAGCACGGTGACCCGCACTGCGGTGCCGGACAATTCGGCCGCCAAGGTCTCCGACAGCGAGAGCACACCGGCCTTGCTGACGTTGTAGGCGGCCATCCCGGGCGCCGCGCCGAACGCCGCCGCGGAGGCCACGTTGATGATGCCGCGCGGAGCATGGGACGGGCCGGCTTCGCGCAATATCGGGGTGAACACGTGGCAGCCGTGAATGGGTCCCCACAGGTTGATGCCCAGCGTCCACAGCCAATCGTCCAGCGGCACTTCGCCGATCGCCGCGCCGCCGGCCCCGACGCCGGCGTTGTTGATCACCAGGGTGGGCGGCGCGCCGAACCACGCCTGTGACTGCTCGGCGAGGGCGGCGACGTCGTCGAATTGCGATACGTCGCAGCGGATTGCGGTCGCCTTCGCCCCCTGCGCGACGATCGCGTCGGCGGTGTTCTGCGCCGCGGCTTCGTCGATGTCGCTGCACACCACCGAACCGCCGCGGTGGCCGAGTTCGACGGCGAACGCCGCGCCGATCCCGCTGCCGGCGCCGGTCACCACCGCCAAGGCGCCGTGGCTCGTGGTGTCCGACTTGCGCAACAGCCTGTCCAGTGGCCCGAACATGATCAGCCCGCCTCCTCGGCGTAGGTGCGCGAATCCTGCAACGCATGCGTGATGAACCGCGCGACGTAGGCCATGGCCTTGGCGGCCTCGGGCGTCATCCGTGGCAGCGCCTGGAAGACATGCACCTGCTGGGGCCACACCTGCAGCTCACATCGCCCGCCGGCGGCGCGGATGTCGGCGGCGAGTTGCCGGGAATCCTCCTGCAGCATCTCTGCCCCGCCCGCCTGGATCAGGGTAGGCGGAAGCGCCGCGCTGCCGGCCACGTCGAGTGTCAGCCGGTGGTGAGTGGGATCGACGCCGGCGTGATACAGACTGACCAGGCGGGCGGCCATCGCAACCCGGATCGCGGGGTCGGGCCGTATCCGTTCGCGAGCGAGCGACAGCGCGAACGTCAAGTCGATCAGCGGCGACAGCAGCACCAGCGCGGCGGGGGGTTTCGCGGCCATCGCGGGTTGCAGCAACAGGTCGACCGCCAGGTGGCCGCCCGCCGAATCTCCGCCGATCACAATCTGTTCCGGTGTCAGGCCGCACGTCTCGACAAGGAAATCCCAGCCGGCTTGCACGTCATCGGCGGCGGTGGGGAAGCGGTAGCGCGGCGCGAGGCGGTAATCGACGCAGAACACCGGGAGCCCGGTCAACGACGACAGCCACGACGTCAATCGGCGGTGGGTGCGCGGCGAGCACATGGCGAAGCCGCTGCCGTGCACGTAGTAGATGGCACCCGCTTCGGTTGACGAGCGCCGGGTTGGGCTCGTCGGCGTGCGTGGGCCGTAAACCCATTCGCCCTTCACGCGGCGTCCGTCCGGCAGCGTGGCGTCGACGTGTTCGACGCGGGTGCCCGTCAGCGAGGGCCCGAACGTGCCCATGATCCGCGCGATGAGTTGGCGTGACAGCCACATGCCCCAGGCGCGTTCCGGCGGCACCAGGCCGGTGACCGGTCGCACCGTCAGGGCGCAGACCGCCGCCGCGCCGCGGGACCTCAGTGACCCGCGGGTCGGAACGACGTCGTTCATGGGACGGAGTCAATACCAAATGGTGACATTAGTCAATGGCAGGTTTCGGGGCGTTTCGGGTAGTTTCGGACGGTCACCGGAGATTCAGCGTGACTCCGGCGTCGTCAAAGACCTCGCGTACCGAATCGAAAAACGGGAGTTGCCCCGGCCGTGCGTCGCTCAGGTAGCGACGCGAGAAGGCGCTGTGTTGCCATTCGAACCGGTACGGTCGGTCCTGCGGAGTGCCGAATCCGCCCCGCAGGCAATCGGCCAGCGCATCGAGATTCCGCCCGAAGTAGCCCCCGGGCCCGTTGACGGATCGCCCTATCTCTCGATAGAAGTCCTTGGCCGACTTGATCTTTCGGCCGTCGAGCCGAAAGATCACGGGCGCCTCTGGATTTGGCTGCGGCGTCATGGTTGCCTTCCCGCGTCGGAGACCAGACAGAAAGAGTCGTAGTGGTTTCCGGTGTAGAAGTACTGAGCCGGATCGGTCAGCGGAGTTCCGCCGGTGACGATGCGCCTCGTCGATCGATCCCGCGCCCCCGGCGTCAACACTGTGTACTCGTGGTAGTACCCGCGCTTCCGGTCGGGTAGGTGGCGCTCGCGGTTACCGAAAACCGCACCGTCGTCGCGCGGAAACGGGAACGGGCCGCCTGCGTGGATGGCGCGCACCGTGTTGCCGACCTCGGGCGGCAGGCTGGCGAGGGGACAGGTCGCCACACTGTCCGACGGTGTCGGCGGCGGAGGTGATTTCGTGCGCAGCAGCGCCCATCCGCCGGCGAGCAGAATCAGCGCGACTAGTGCGACGACTCCGATCCTGAATCGACTCACCTGCGAACCTTACTGCGACCGCCCGCTGAGCTGAGTCGCGATCGCCTTCTTGTCGATCTTGCCGACCGCCGTCGTGGGCAGCGACGGCAGGGCTACCAGCATGTCGGGCCGGGCATGCGTCGCGACGCCGCGGTCGTCCAGATAGGCGTTCAACTCCGCGAGCGTGAGCTGTGGGCCGGCGAAAACCACTGCGGCGCAGATCTTTTCTCCCAGCGCGGGGTCGGGTAGCGGAACCGCCGCCGCGGACCAGATCGCCGCGTGGCTCAGCAGCTGTTCTTCGAGGTCCTGGGCGGAGATGGTTTCACCACTGCGGCAGATCACGTCTTTGACCCGTCCGGTGACCACCACGTAGCCGTCGTCGCGCAGGCGCACCAGGTCACCGCTGCGATAGAACCCGTCGGGATCGAAGCAGCGTGCGTTGTCGCGTCCGGCGCGAAAGTAACCGTTGAACGTGTACGGCCCGCGGACCAGAAGCTCGCCCTCTGCGCCCGGCGTGACCGGCTCGCCCGTCGCGTCCACGATGCGCAGCTCGTCGGCCGGGCACAGCGGTCGGCCCTGGGTGTGCTCGAGCCGTTCCGGCGGATCGTCGAGCCGCGTGTAGTTGAGCAGCCCCTCGGCCATCCCGAAGACCTGTTGCAGGCCGGGGGTCAGCGCGGTGCGTATCTGCCGGGCATCGTCGGGGTCAAGCTTGGAGCCGCCTACTTGCAAGAGCCGCAGCGACTTTGGCGTTATCGGCTCCCAATCGCAGGCCTGCGCCCAGATTTTGGCCAGCGCGGGCACCAGCGCGGTGACGGTGACACCGTGCCGATCGATGGTGGCGAACGCGGCCTCCGGGCTGGGGTCGGTGCTGAAAACGGTTGTCGCGCCCACACTCATCGCGCCCAGGATGCCGGGGCACGCCAGCGGGAAGTTGTGCGCGGCCGGCAGCGTGACCAGGTACACGTCATCATGCGTCAGCCGACACAGCTCGGCGCTGGCGGTGGCGTTGTAGACATAGTCGTCATGCGTTCGGGGGATCAGCTTCGGGGCGCCGGTGGTACCACCGGACACCAGCAGCAACGCGGGCAACGCGGGGTCGGCGGCGATTCGCGGGGTGGTGCCGTCCGGGAGGTCCGACCACGATGTGAACGCGCCGGCATCGCCCCCCGCGTCGCTGACGACGACATGGCGGACGTGCGGGTGCGACGCGACCAGCTGCTCGGCCATCGCGCGGTAGTCGAAGCCGCCGGCCTGCCCGGCGATGACCAGCCCGACGGCTCCGCTGACCTGCGCAAAGTGGCTCAGCTCGGCAAGACGATGCCCGGCCAGGCACATCACCGGGATGGCTCCCGCGCGCAGCAGGCCGAACAGCGCAACGGCGAATCGGCACGAATTGGGCAGCTGCAGCAGCACCCGGTCGGTGGGCGCGATCCCCAGCGCCGCGAACCCGGCGGCGGCTCGGTCGACGAGTTTGTCCAGCTCAGAGTACGTATGCCTGGCGTGGGGATCCACTACGGCCACCCGGTCGGGCCATGCCGTGGCCGCGTCTCGCAACAGGGAGTCGACGGTGCGGCCGGTCCAGTAGCCAGCCGCCCGGTATGCGGACGCGCGCCGGGGTGGGAATGGCACGAATCCGTCAGGGGTAACTGACAACTCAGGACTCCCTCGGGGCAGGAGTGTCCCGCCTCCGGGCTATAGGGTAGCGTACACAAAAGTTAGGGCAGCCTGAGCTAATTTTGCTGACGGAGGTGGGGGTTGTGAGTGGGGCCGATGCACGATGAGCGGCACGCTCGCAATCGTCGGAGCCGGCGCTAAGGCGGTGGCGGTCGCCGCGAAGGCGGCGGTGCTGCGTGAAATGGGCGTCGAGGTGGCCGACGTGGTCGCCGTCGAGCGTTCCGGTGTTGCGGCCAACTGGCGCGCCGGGGGCGGTTGGACGGACGGCCGGCAACGCTTGGGTACCAGCCCGGAAAAGGACGTCGGATTTCCCTACCGGTCGTCGTTGGTGCCCGGTCGCAACGCCGAAATCGACGAGCAGATGATGCGGTTCAGTTGGCAGTCGTATCTGATCGCGACGGACCAGTTCGTCGGCTGGATCGACCGCGGCAGGCCGTCACCCACCCACGACACCTGGTCGAAGTACCTGCGCTGGGCCGCCGAGGTCGCGGGCCTGAAAGTCGTTCGCGGCGAAGTGGTTCAGATTTTGGTCGACGGGTCGCAGTGGGAATTGCAGACGACCGAGTCGCGGCTGTCCGCCGATACGGTGATGATCACCGGCCCGGGTCAGGCCGAGCGGTGCATCCGAACCGGTGACCCGCGCGTGCTGTCGATCGCCCAGTTCTGGGAACGCGCCGCCGGCCGCGATCGGATCGTCGCCGAGCACGTCGCGGTCATCGGCGGCGGCGAGACCGCTGCGTCGATGCTGAACGAGCTTTTCCACCACCGGGTTTCGTCGATCACGGCGATCTCGCCGCAGGCAACGCTGTTCACTCGCGGTGAGGGCTTCTTCGAGAACTCCCTGTTTTCCGATCCCACGGGCTGGCGCAGCCTCTCGCTGGGCGAACGACGCGACTGCATCGCTCGCACCGACCGCGGTGTCTTCTCCGCGCGGGTTCAGGATTCGCTGCTGGCCGACGAGCGGATCAAGCATCTGCGCGGGCGTGTGGTTCGCGTGGCCGATCGGGACGCCACCATCTGGATCACGCTGCGCAACGACCGCAGCGGTGAACCGCTGGAGACGTTGCACCGTTTCGACCTCGTCATCGACGGATCGGGCGCGGACGCACTGTGGTTCATGCCACTGCTGAGCCCGACCGCCCTGGATGCGCTGGAGGTGGCGCTGGGCGGGCCACTGACGGGCGAGCGACTCGAGGAGTCCATCGACCACGACCTGTCCGTCGCCTCGATCACCCCGAAGTTGATCCTGCCCAACCTCTCCGGCCTGAACGAAGGCCCCGGGTTCCCGAACCTGAGCTGCCTGGGACTGATGTCCGACCGGGTCTTGGCCGCCCATCTCGGGGTAACCGACGCCAAGCCTGTGGGAAGAACCGGTGAGTACCAATCCGTTTGATGACGATACCGCTCGTTTCTACGTCCTGACTAACGAGGAACAGCAACACAGCCTGTGGCCGTCGTTCGCCGCGGTGCCCGACGGCTGGCGCGCGGTCTTCGGCGCGGACAGCCGCGCGAATTGCCTTGCCTACGTGGAGGGTGCCTGGACCGACATGCGCCCCTTGAGCCTGCGCGAGGCGATGGCTGGCGAATAGATTTCCTCCACCGCGGCACTGGCCGAGGTGGCCGATATCGTCACGGAGGGTCGCGGCATAGCGAAACGCTAATCCCTTGGGCCACACTGGTTTCAGTGGTCACAGGGTAGGCATTCTTGTCGGTGGGTCTCCCTAGACTTTGGGGCATGTCAGCGAGTTCGCGTGAGGAGATTGTGGAGGTCTTCGCCGCACTCGATGCTGAGGTAGACCGGCTGTGTGAGCTGACTTTCGACGTGTTCACCACCCCGGAGTTGATGCGGGCCCTGGAGCGTGTGGAGATCGTCGCGCGGCGGTTGAGCGCCCCGCAGCACGCGGTGATCAACCAGCTCGCCGCGCAAGCCGGGGAGGACGAGCTGGGCGGGACACTGCGCGCGGCGATCGCGGATCGACTGCGCATCACCAAAGCCGACGCCTCACGCCGGGTCGCCGAGGCCGCGGATCTCGGCGAGCGCCGGGCGTTGACGGGCCAACGGTTGGCACCACGACTGGAAGCCACCGCGGCCGCCCAACGCGACGGCCGCCTCGGCGACGGCCATGTCCAGGTGATCCGCGAAACCCTCACCCACCTGCCCCCCGACATCGACGCGGCAACCCGCTCGGCCATCGAGGCCGATCTGGCCGGCAAAGCCACCCAGTTCCGTCCCGACGAGGTCGCCAAATACGCCCGCCGGATCATGGACTGGCTGCACCCCGACGGGGACTACAGCGACGCCGAACGCGCCCGCAAACGCGGCATCACCCTGGGCAAGCAGCAGTGCGACGGAATGTCGCCGATCAGCGGCCTGATCACCCCCGAACTGCGCGCCGCCCTGGAAGCGATGCAAGCGAAGCTGGCGGCCCCAGGAGCGTGCAACCCCGCCGACAACAACCCCGCCACCGACCCCGACCAAGACGCCGCCCAACGCGACAGCCGCAGCCAGGCCCAGCGCAATCACGACGGCATGCTGTTCGGGCTGCGCGCCCTGTTCGCCGCCGGCGTGCTGGGCAGCCACAACGGGTTGCCGGTGTCGATCATCGTCACCACCACCCTGCACGACCTAGAGAACGCCACCGGCAAGGCACTGACCGCCGGGGGCACCCTGGTCCCGATATCCGACATCATCCGCTGGGCGCCAAATGCGCACCACTACCTGGCCATCTTCGACGGCGCCACACCGCTGGCGCTCTACCACGCCAAACGCTTCGCGACCCCCGCCCAGCGGCTGATGCTCTTCGCCAAGGAACGCGGCTGCACCAAGCCCGGTTGCGATGCCCCGGCCTACCACGGCCAGGTCCACCACGTCAGCGGCTGGACCACCACCCACCGCACCGACATCACCGACCTCACCCTGGCCTGCGGCCCCGACAACCGCCTCGCCGAAAAAGGCTGGACCACCAGAAAGAACACCAACGGCGACACCGAATGGCTACCCCCAGCCCACCTCGACCACGGCCAACCCCGCACCAACACGTTCCACCACCCCGAAAACCTCACCGCACCAAGCGAAGACGACGATGAAGTGCCGTAGCGCCGCGCAGCGCTAGCCGCCGAGCTTCGCTAAGACATCCGCAATGGTCGCACCGCCCAACAGGTCCGAGACTTCCAGGTCGTGATTGAACTCGATCTGGACGCGGCGGCGCAGTTCGAGGGCCTGCAACGAGTCCAGGCCGAGCCCAACCATCGGCACCGACGTATCGATGTCCTCGGCGCGCTCCACACCGAGAGCCGTGGCCAGCAGCGCCAGCAGTCGTCCCGGCACGTCCTGATCCGTTGCAGGGCAGTCGATCTCGGCGGGGGGCGCCGACGTCAGCCGCGAAATCAGTGGGCCGTAGCCAAGGGCCTCCAGCACGGGACGCGCGCGATCGAAATCGTAGGCCACGATGATGGCATTGTCGTGAAACGCCTTCGTCCCCACGGCGAGAGCATCGGTGGGCGTCATGGGAATGACGCCGATCGCGGTGAGGCGCGCCATGCCGGCCGCATCGAGGTCGAGGACAGTCCACTGGCCCCACTGCACGGAAACACAGTCCAGGCCATCGGCGCGGAGCCGGTGCGCCATGGCATCGAGCATCCGATTCGCCGCGGCATAGACGATCTGGCCGCGCCCGCCGATCGTCGCGCTTGCCGAGGAGCAGAGCACGACGCGGCAGTCGTCGGTCCGGGGATACGCGGCGAGCACCCGCGCGGTGCCGACAACCTTGGCCCGCAGCGCGCGTTCGACCATATCGGCGGTGATGTCGTCCAGCTCGACGGCCGAATAGTCCATCGCGGCATGGACGATCAGGTCGGCCGGCGCGTCGTGGTGGTCACCGGCCAGCCGCGCCACCGCGGCATGGTCGCCCACATCGCAGCGCACGACGCGGACGTCGGACTTGGCGGCCGACCGGATTTGCCGCAGCCGGTCGGCGACCCCGGCGGGGGTCTCGCCCGACCTGCTCACCAACGTGATTCGGCCCGCACCGCGCCGCGCGTAGTGATCACAGAACTCGAGCCCCAGGTTGCCAGTGCCGCCGATGATGAGCACATGGTGGGGCGGGGCACCGTCGACGGCGGGAACCGGTTCGCCCTCCGCTATCCGCTTGGCGTACAGGCCGCCGTTGCGCAGCGCCAGTTCCGGCTCTTTCTCGGTGTGCAGCGCGGCGAGGATCCCGTTCGCGGCGTCGGTTGCCGAGGCTCCGCCAGGCAGATCGAGGTGCTTGAAGCCGACGCCCGGGTGCTCGGCGCCGATGCTGCGGAAGCCCGCGCTTGCCGCCGCATGCACCGGATCCGGTGGCCCGTCGTCGGCCACCACCGCCTCGCCGCCCACCGTCACCAGCCAGCAATCGGTGATCGCGCCGCTGAGTCCCGGCCACCACGTCCGGCCGGAGAAGAATGTCACGACCTCGGCGGCGGCGGCGTAGTCGTCCAGTTCGGGCGATGGGGGCAGGAGTATCGCCAGGGTATCGAGATCGCTTGGAAGGCTCGCGTTGTCGCAGACGCTGGCCGTGGCACCGAGGCTTGCGGCAGCCGCGCACAGCGCGGCGGCCACCTCCGCGCAGGCTCCGGTGTGATCGACGATGCCGATGGCGCGCGGCGGTGTGAGCGAGCGCTGCGAAAGCCGTTCCCATTCCTCGACGAAACGTCGCGCCGGCGTCGTTTCGGCGGCGGCTCGGGGCGCCGGTTCCACTGTGGCAACCGCGTGCGGCGCGGCTGGGAGATACGGCTGCCAGAGGCGGATCTCGTTCAATTGAGTGTTCGGGAAGTCCAGCAACGGCATGGGCGCGGGGCCCTCAGGGTCGGTGCCCAGGCACTCCCACCGGTAATTCAGGTCGTGAACGGCCAACTGCGCGAGATTGCGGGTGAACTCGCCGAGGTCGGTTGCCGCGCGGTTGGAGGTGCCCACGACAAGACCGGCGCGTCCGCCTTCGCCCTGCAAAGCGGCGAGATTCTCCTGGGTTGCCAACAACAGGTTGGGGTGGTCGGCCAGTTCGACGAAGGTGTCGATGCCGAGCGGTAGCGCCGCGGCGATCGCCTTGTCGAAGCGAACGGTGTTGCGCAGGTTCCAGAACCAGTACTGCTCGGGTGAGAGGTCGCGCGTCAGGGGTCCGCCGAGGGTGGCGCCGAGGCAACCGATTTCGGCATCGAGGAATTTCGCATTCTGCACCTCGCCCTGCGTGGCCGCGCGCATCTTCTCGGCCAGCGTGTTCATCAGGCTGGTATGCGCGGGATAACGGACGCGGATAACCCGCGCGAATATGCCGCGCTCGGTGAGTGTTTCGACGATGTCCTGGACGGTGTCGCGGTCGCCGGAGATCGCCGCCATGCTCGGCGAGTTGATCACGGACAGCTGCGCCCAACCCGAGCAACGCGCCAGCAGGTCCTCGCACGTGTCGCGGTCGGCGGCGACGACAGCCATCGCGTAGTCACCGGATTCGAACTCGTCGGCGGCGCGTGCGCGCACGTCGATGACGCTGACGGCGTCCGCGAGGGTGACCATCCCCGACACGTAGGCCGCGGCGATCTCGCCCTGGCTATGCCCGATGGTGATCTCCGGCAGGACCCCGAATGACCGCCACATCGCGGCCAGCCCGGCCATCTGGGTGAAAAGCGCGGGTTGGACGGTGCGTGCGTTGTCTTCGGCCGAAAGGTGTTCGTCGAGAAGGTAATCCAGCGGCGACTCGCCGAGCCGGCTCGCGAAGGCCTGGGCGCAGCGGTCCGCTTCGGCGCGAAACGCCGGGACCGAATCATAGAAGAGCCTGCCCATCCCGGGCCGTTGAGCGCCCTGCCCGGGGAAGATATACGCCGGCCGCCGGGCCGTGGCGGCCGCGTTGGTCCGGACGAGCGCGGGATGGTCGTCGCCGTCGAGAATCGCCCGCAGCGCGTCGAACAAACCGTTGCGGTCGGCCACCATGGCCAGGGCCCGGTGCCGGCGGGCGATGCGCGTGCGAAACAGCATGTCGGCCATCGCCTGCGGCTCCGCGTCGGGATGGTTGGTGAGATAGGACAACAGGGCCATCGCCTCGGCCCGCAGCAGCTCGGGGGTGTCGGCCGATACCAGCACGGGAATGGTGCCGTCCGGAAGACGATAGGTAAGGGGCTTCACTGTCTGCCTCGTTCGAACTCCCCGGAGCTAGCGGGCATGGCGATGATTGCGTGGGCATTGGCGCCGCCCGCGCCGAATGACGATGCGGCGCCGTAACGGACACCGTCTTTCGGCTCCCACGGGTGCAGCTTGGTGGCCAGCCGCAGACCGCTCTGGTCCCAGTCCACCGTCTTGGTTGGGTTGTCGGCGAACAGGGTTGGCGGGATGTGGCCGTGTTGGCCCGCGAGCAGCAGCTTGATCAGCCCGAGCATTCCCGACGCGGCCTGGGCGTGGCCGACATTCGACTTGATCGAGCCCAGCAGCGCCTCGGAGCCCGCCGCACCGTAGGTTTTGTGCAGGGCGATCAATTCCTGTGGGTCACCGGCCAGGGTGGCGGTGCCGTGCCCTTCGATCATTCCGACGTCGGCCGGGTCGATGCCCGCCGCGTCGAGGGTCTTGGTCACCAGCTGCGCCTGGGCTCGCGTGCGGGGCACCAGGATCGGCTTGCCCTTGCCGTTGTGGTTGGTGCGGATGGCCACTATGCGGCCATAGATCCGGTGTCCCAGCTGTCGCGCGCGCGATTCACGTTCGACGACAACCATTCCCGCGCCTTCGCCCCAGACTGTCCCGGTGGCATCGTCGGAATATGCGCGGCAATGCCCATCCGCGGAGATGGCGTTGAGGCGGGAGAATTCGTAAAATCCGGTGGGCTCGCCGAGCACACACGCCGCACCGGCGAGCGCCCAGTCGCATTCGTCCATGTGCACCGCGTTGGCGGCCAGCTGCACCGCGGTCAGCGACGACGCGCACGCCGAATCCACGGATATCGAAGGGCCGACCAGCCCGAGGCAGTGCGAGATCCGGCCGGCACCCCCCAGCTGTCCCATGCCGACGGTCCGAAATCCCGTGTAGTCGTCGACCGTCGTGGTGCGTAGGCCGTATTCGGTCATCGACATTCCGACGAAACAACCGACCTCCGCACCCTCGAGTGCGCCCGGATTGATTCCCGCGTTCTCCAATGCCTTCCACGCCACCCGCATCGCGACCCGCTGCTGCGGGTGCATCACCATCGCCTCGTGCTGCGTGAGCCCGAAGAATGGAGCGTCGAATGCCGCTGCGCCGTCCAGGAATCCGCCGGAATCGCAGACCTGCCGCCAACCGTCCGCTACCCGCGACGTCGACAGGAGATCGTCCACGGTCCAGCCCCGATCGCGGGGAAACGGACCGAGCAATTCCCTGGATTCGGCGAGCGCGGACCAGAGCGCACCGGGAGTGTCGATGCCGCCCGGCGCCTCGACGGCCATCCCGGTGATGACTATCGGGTCGCTTGCGGCCGTGACGGCAGATCCGTTGTGGCTCACCCGGTTTGCTCGCATTGCACGCTGGTTGCCAACAACTTCGCGACCGCGTCGACATGCGAGTTCAGATAGAAATGCCCGCCGTCGAACATCGTCACCTTGGCGTTGTCCGTGTGTTTGCCCCAGCCGTACAGGTCGCCCAGCGTGATGTAGGGGTCCTGATCGCCGCCCATCGCGTGAATGGGCGCCGCCACCTTGACGTCGTCGGCGCAGGTATAGGCGTCGAACGCGCGGTAGTCGGCCTTGATGACGGGCAGCGCCAGGCGCATGAGGTCGCGGTTGGCGATCACGCCCGAATCGGTGCCCTCAAGCGCCGCGAGATGATCAAGGATCTCCTCGTCAGTCTTGGGATGCGACGGTTTGGCCGCCGCGTTGCTCGGCGCAACCGCGGCCGAGACATTGAGCAAGCGCACATCGAGTCCGTCGGCCTCGGCGAGCCGGACGAACTCGAAGGCGACCAACGCTCCCATGCTGTGGCCGAACATGACGATCGGCAGGCCACCATTGCGATCCGACTTCGCGAATTCGTCGAATGCCCCCGCGGCGATCTCGGGGAGCGACTCCAGCAGCGCCTCCGCCGCGCGGTCCTGGCGGCCCGGGTACTGGAAGACGATCACATTGAACTGCGCGCTCAGCACCTTCGAAAACTCGCGGTAGGCCGATGCGCCCGACCCGGCATGCGGGAAAACCAGCAGCGGAAGGCCTTCGGGCGACTCCGGTTTGTGGAATTGTCTGATCCACCCCAGTGTCCGCGGCATGCGCTACAACCTCTCGTGTACCTGTCGCGGCGACGGCCTCGGCAGCCGCGCAACTTAGCGAAGGCTAACATAAACTGCCGATGCGGTAATTCCACGTCTGAACCCGTTGACCTCTACGTTAAGGGCGTGGTTCCGCCACTTCGCGCGTGTGGAGTGGCTCGCGATCACGGACCATGAGGGTGGCCCGCTTGTTCGGCAGGTCGAGATCGGTGGTACGCCGGAATCCGGCACGCTCGAACGCCCGAATCGACCGGATGTTCTCGACGTCGGGCTCGGCGACCACTCGGCTGGCGCGCGGGTTCTGGCTCAGCTGCCAGGTCGACACCGCCCGCAGTAGTTCGACGGCCAGGCCCCGCCCGCGGCTTTCGGCCGGACCCAGCAGCAGGTGGATCCCGAGGTCGTGCTCGCGCGCGGAGTAGTGGCGGGCGAGCGGGTCGAGATCGGCGCGGTAGAGCTCCCAGTAGCTCATCGGGACGCCGTCCAGCGCGCCCACGTATGGCGTGGAATGCGCGCTGAGGACCTGTCGACGGAGATACGACGCTACCTCGTCTCGGGGCCACGCCATGTTCCAGAAGCGGGCCACCTCGGAGTCATTCATCCAGGAATGCACCAGGTCGAGGTCTTGGTCCGGGCGGAGCCGGCGCAGCGAGAAACGTCCCGAGGACGAGTCGCAACTCAATGCGTTGCTGCGGTGGCGCGGGTGTCGGGCGCTCACCTCACGGAGTCGTCTCGACAGCCGCAAGAGCGACATAACTTAGCGAAGGCTAACATAATCTGCTGGACTGGTTATCGGTCGTGGGACTCGGCGTGCGGCTTTGCAATTTTAGCCCGGCCGGGTTGCGCAGAGTTAGAGGGGTTCGCGGGATGCGGGTGGTGTCGTTCGGCTTCCAGACCTGGGGTTTCAGGACCCTGCAGGCGTTGCTTGAGCTCGATCACGACGTCGTCCTCACGGTCACCCATCCGGCCAGCGAAGACTCCTACAAGGCGATCTTTTCGGAGTCGGTCGAGGACCTCGCCCGCGGCCAGGGCATCCCGGTGCGTGTCACCGAACGGGTGGACGCCGAGACCATCGACCTGGTCAGGCGGGCCCAGCCCGACGTCATCGTCGTCAACAGTTGGTACACCTGGATGCCGCCGGAACTGTACGACCTGCCGCCGCACGGCACCCTGAACCTGCACGATTCGCTGCTGCCGAAGTTCACCGGATTCTCCCCGGTGCTGTGGGCGTTGATCAGCGGCGCGACGGAGTTCGGTCTGACGGTGCACCGGATGGACGACGGCCTGGACACCGGGGACATTCTGATTCAGCATGCGCTGCCCGTCGGACCCGCCGACACCGGCACCGAGCTGGTGCTGCGCGCCATGGACCTGATCCCGGGGGCGCTGCGGGATGCATTGAGCGCGTTGGAATCCGGGACCGCAGTCTGGCGACCGCAGGACAAATCCGAGCGGACGTACTTCCACAAGCGTTCGGCGCGCGACAGTTTGATCGACTGGAACTGGCCGGCCGAGGATCTCGAGCGGTTCGTGCGCGCCCTCTCCGATCCATATCCGCGCGCGTTCAGCTGCTACCGCGGCGCGCGGATCGAGGTGCTGGGCGCGCGTGTCTCCGGGGCGCGGTACGGCGGCACGCCCGGCCGGGTGATCGCGCAGGAGGGCGGTGGCGCTGTGGTGTGCGGGCCCGATGCGCATCGCGGCGAAAACCGCGGACTGGTCATCACGCGCGTCCGCGGCGCGGACGGGGTCGAGCGCGGTGGGGATGAGTTCTTTGTGAGCGGTGGCTATCTGAACAACCAGGGTTAGTTCCGCCGAACCGAATGTCAGGAGTGAGACGAGCGATGGCAGACGATGCCAAGAGCCTGGAGGAACGTCGTCGCGAGCTGCTGCGCAGACGGATCGCCGAAAGTGGTTTAGCGGCTGGGGGGTCAGATCGGCCGCGGGCGCGCGCCGGAGAGCGGTATCCGTTGTCGACCGGCCAGCGCCGGATGTGGTTCTTGCAGTCGATGGATCCCACCGACTCCACGATGAACATCTGTGTCGCGTACCGGCTGACGGGTGCCCTGGACGAGTCCAGGCTGCGCGCGGCGTTCGAGAAAGTCGCCGCGCGCCACTCCATCCTGCGCACCGGATACGGGGTGGACAGCGAGGGCGACCCGTACCAGGTTTTTTCCGATGATGTCGAGATCGCTTGGCAAGGGCATGTTCTGACCGATCTGCCGCAGGACGAGCGGGAGCGTCGGGTCGAGGCGCTGGCGCGCGAGGAGTTCGGTCGGACGTTCAACCTCATGGACGAATTGCCGCTGCGGATCACCCTTGTCCGCACCGGTCCGGACGAATGCGTGCTGCTGCTGGTGGTGCACCACATCAGCTGGGACGACGACTCGTGGGCGGTGCTCGCGCGCGACCTGAGCGACGCCTACAACGGCCGGCGATCGGACAGCACGAAGGATGAAGCGCCGCAGTATGTCTCGGTCGAGGTGCTCGATCGTGCCCCGGCGGAACCCACCATGGCTGACGTCGGCTATTGGGCTGACGCGTTGCGCCCGTCGCCCGAACCGCTGGAGCTGCCCGGTGTGGCGGCCGCGCACCCGTCCAGGAGCGCGGAACGCCGCACCCAGGCGCTGCCCGCCGAGCTCTTCAGGCGGATCGAAGACTTTGCCCGCGAGCACTCGGCGACGCCGTTCATGGTGCTGCTGGCGGCGTACGGGGTGCTGGTGCGCCGCTACACCGGCGCATCCGATTTCCTGATCTCGGTGCCGGTGACCGACCGCAGGGCGGCGGCGGAGGGCGCGATCGGGTATTTCGGCAACACGTTGTTGCTGCGGATGGTCGCGCGGCCCGACGATACCTTCGCTTCGTTCGTCGGCGCGGTGCGCGAAACCTGCCTCAACGGTTTCGCCCACCAGTCGGTAGGCATCGATCGGGTGGTGCGCGAGGCGAACCCGGAGCGGATGGGCCACGACGGCATGGACCAGCTTGTCCGGCTGGGTTTCTCCATGCGCAAGAGCGCCGGCGGCTTCGCGCTGGACGGCGTGAGCGTGCGGCAACTCGACCTGGGCGCGGTGACCGCGCACCTGCCGCTTGCCCTCGCGGTGGTGCTCGACGCGCAGGTGCTCATCGAGTTCGAGTACCAGACCGACGTGCTGGGTTCCGCTCTGGTCGAACAGATGTTGGCGCACTATGTGCGGCTGTTGGAGAACGCGCTCACTCGGCCCGAACGGCGCCTGACGAGCCTGGACATGCTCGGCGACGGTGAGCGCGATGCCGTGCTGGCGCAGTCGCGCGGCGAACTCGTCGTCGAGCCGGCCACCACGGTGGTCGCGGTGCTCGAGGCCGCGGCGGCTGAACGTGGGAACGCGGCCGCACTGGTTTCCGACGAGGCCGAACTGACCTACGACGAACTGCATCGTAGCGCGAATCGCTTGGCGCGCTGGCTGATCGGCCAGGGTTTCGGGCCCGAAGACATCATCGGCCTGCGGATGACGACATCGATCGAGTTCATCGTCGCGATGCTCGCCGTGCTCAAGGCGGGCGCGGCGTACCTGCCGATCGATCCCGCCTATCCCGAGGACCGCATCGAATACCTGGTCACCGACTCACGTCCGCAGACGGTGATCGGTCCGCACGAGTTCGCCGCGGCGCAAGCCGCCGCAGCGCAGCTCTCGGACGCGCCGGTGACCGACGGCGACCGCGTCCGGCCGTTGCGTCCTGAAAACCTGGCCTACGTCATCTACACGTCGGGCTCCACCGGCCAGCCCAAGGGTGTGGCCGTATCGCACCGCGCGATCGCCGAGCACGTGCAGGGCTTCGTCGCCGAGTGGAGCATGACCGCCGAGGACCGGCTGCTGCAGTCCTCGTCGGTGAGCTTTGACGCGTCGCTGCTCGACATCTTCGTCACGCTGTCGCTCGGCGCGCGGCTTGTGGTGCCCAAGCCGGACTCTTGGGGGGACATTGCCTACGTCGCCGATCTGATCAGCCGCCATGGCGTCACCGTGCTGCACATGGTGCCCTCCATGCTGAGCACCCTGTTGCTGATGCCGCAGGTCAGCGAGTGGCGCCAGCTGCGTCTCGTGCCGGTGGGCGGCGAAGCGCTCGCGGGTGAGGTCGCCGACAAGTTCGCCGGCTACTTCGACGCCCGGCTGCGCAATCACTACGGGCCGACCGAGGCCGTCGTGTGTTCGACGCACATGGACGTCGAGGGCTCGCACGGCGCGCGCGTGGTGCCGATCGGCGTGCCCAACCGCAACGTCTACGCCTACGTGCTCGACGAGGAGCTGCAGCCGGTACCCGCCGAGGTGATCGGTGAGCTGTACCTCGGCGGCGTGCAGTTGGCGCGCGGGTACCTGCGGCGGCCCGGGCTCACCGCGCAGCGCTTCGTCGCCGACCCGTTCAACCCGGGCATGCGGCTGTATCGATCGGGAGACCTGGTTCGCCGCAACATCTCCGGCGAGCTGGAGTTCGTCGGGCGCGCCGACGAGCAGGTCAAGATTCGCGGCTACCGCATCGAACTCGGTGAGGTCGAGTCGGTGATCGCGACGCATCCGGCGGTGCGGCACTGCCTGGTTGTCACCGAGGACACCGAGGGCGGGCCCATGCTGGCCGCCTACCTGGTGCCGGTGGCTGACGAGGACTCCGACCTGCCAAGTTCTTTGGGCGATCTGGATCTGGATGAGATACGCACCCATACCGCGTCGGTACTGCCCGAATACATGGTTCCCACCGCATTTGCGGTGATTCCCGAGATCCCGCTCACCGTGAGCGGCAAGCTGGACAAGCGGGCGCTTCCCGCGCCGACCCGGGTCGCGGTCCGCCGCTACCGGGAGCCGACGACGGCCACCGAGCGCCGCATGTGCTCGATCTTCGCCCGGCTGTTCGGATGGGAGCGCATCGGAGCCGAGGACTCGTTCTTCGGGCTGGGCGGCCATTCACTGTTGGCGGCGCGGCTGGTGGCGCAGATCCGCGCCGAGTTCGGTGTGGAGCTGACGGTCCGCGCGGTGTTCGACACGCCGACTCCGGCCGGGCTGGCGGCCCGGCTGGTCGAGCATTTCAGCACCGAATTCGACATCGACCTCAACGAGCTGGATGACCCCGACGGCGAATTCGGCGACGAGTTCCAGCTTTTCGACGACGCGATCTCCAGTTCCGGTTCCGGCCGCCCCGCACTCGTCGTCGCCGTTCGCCCGGAACGGATCCCGCTGTCCTACTCGCAGCTCGCGATGTGGTTCCAATACCGGTTGGAAGGCGCTCGCGCCGGCTTCAACTTGCCGTTTGGACTGCGCTTCGCCGGTCCGCTGGACATTGCGGCACTCACCGCGGCAGTGAATGACGTGGTGGCTCGTCACGAGGCCCTGCGCACGAATTTCGGCGAGCACGAGGGCGTTCCGTATCAGTTCGTGCAGCCGGCACTGTCGGTGGAGCTGCCGGTGGTGCAGGTTACCCCAGGGCGGTTCGACGAGACGGTCACCGACTTGCGCCGACAGGCTTTCACTCCCGAATCGGGTCCGCTGATCGGGGTTACCTTGTTGGAGTTGGCCCCCGATTCCCATGTGCTGCTGGTTCTGGTCCATCACATCGTCAGCGACCACGCGTCGGCCCGCATCTTTTTCGAGGACCTCGTCACCGCCTACCGCGCTCGGGCGCAGGCAAGGGCACCGCAGTGGCCGGATTTGCCAATGGGTTTCGTGGATTATGCCCTCTGGCAACAAAAGGCACTCGACAGCGACTGGGCGCAGGCGCAGCTGGCTTACTGGCGTGCGGCGCTGGCCGGATTGCCGGACGAGATCTCGGTGGCCGCGGACCATGCCCGGCCGGCGGTACTCGGCAAGCAAGGCAAGGTACTGGCCTTCACCGTGTCCGCGGCGCGCCGCGGGGACCTGACGCAACTTGCCGAGCAGAACGGCGTTACCGAGTTCATGCTCTACCAAGCGGTTTTCGCGGTACTGCTGCACAAACTCGGTGGTGGCAACGACATTCCAATCGGAAGCCCGGTCGCATCCCGCATCGACCCGGCCAGCCAGAACCTGGTCGGCTTGTTCGCCAATGTGGTGGTGCTGCGCAACGACTTGTCCGGCGATCCGACCCTGCGCACCGTCATCGCGCACAGCCGCGATGTCGTGCTCGACGCGTTTTCCCACCAGGAACTGCCCATCGAACGCCTGGTCGAGGCGCTCAATCCGCCGCGTTCGCTATCCCGAAACCCGCTGTTCCAGAACGTTCTCAACTTCCGCGGTGAGGACTGGGCCCTGGCATCGCGTGATCTCACCGAAACCGGAGAAACCACCGTCCTTCCGGTGCAGTTGGAGTTTGATGTCGCGCTACTCGATTTGAGCCTGGGCATGACCGTGACGCCGGACGGGGAACTCGACGTGCTGATCATCGCGAATGCCGATCTCTACGAATCCGAAACCGTTGCGCTCATCGGCGAGGCCCTGGACCGCATGCTCGAGGCGTTCGCAACGAACCTGGACGCGCCCGTGTCCACGCTGGCGCTGCTGGCCCCGGCGGACCTGGAGAAGCTGCTTGCTGCGCCGACTCCGCGAGTGGCGCAACCGCGTGCGGTTGCCGCGGACTCCCCGGAAACCCGGGAAACCGAACGCCTACTCATCGGGATACTGGAGGAATTGCTCGACATCACCGACGTGGATCGCGAGGACAATTTCTTCGCGCTCGGTGGCGACAGCATCATTTCCATCAAATGGGCCGCGCAGGCAAATGAGCGGGGACTGGCGTTGACCCCGCCGATGGTGTTCGAGCACATGACCATCGCCGAACTCGCCGTGGCCGTGGCAGCCGCGGCGGAGCAGCCTGCGGCCGAGGCGGATTCGGCGCCGGCGCAGGAATACACGCCGATGAGCGCGTCGGGTCTGAGCCCGGACGCGCTGGCCGACCTGACCGCATCGTGGCACGAGCAGTCGTGACCAAGGCGCCGTCACAGATCGAGGACGTTCTCGCCCTCAGTCCGCTGCAGGAAGGGCTGTTTGCGCTGTATCGGATGGCCGAGGACGGCGTCGACCTGTACAGCATGCAATTCGTGGTCGACGTCGACGGACCGGTCGATGTCGAGTTGCTGCGGAGCAGCGCGCAGGCGATGCTGGTCCGCCACCCCAATCTGCGTGCCGCGTTCTGGGACCGCGACGTGCCCAAGCCGGTGCAGATCGTGCCTGCCCACGCCGAGCTGCCCTGGTCTGAACGGGTGGCGGCAGCAACGGAATTCGACGCCATAGCGCGCTCGGAACGGCGTCGTCCGTTCGACCTGAGCCGAGGGCCGGCGCTGCGGGTCGTGCTGCTCACCGTGCCCGGGGAGGCCCGGCGCCGGTTGATCTTCACCGCACACCACATCCTGGTGGACGGCTGGGCGCTCGCGGTGTTCTTCGGCGAGATGCTCGCGGTGTACCGGGCGGGCGGGTCGGTCGACGGGCTACCGGTCCCGCGCCCCTACCGCGACTACATCGTCTGGCTCGCCGCGCAGGACCGCGACGCCGCGGTCGCCAGGTGGACCGACTATCTGCGGGGCGTCTCCGAACCGCTGATGGTGGCCGATGGCACGTTCGCCGCCGGCACCGCGGTGCCGCAGACAACCAAACTGCTGCTGCCCGCGGCCGATACGTCGCGGCTGCGCCAATGGGCCAGCCGCAACGGGCTGACGCTCAATACCGCAGTGCTTTTCGCCTGGGCCGTCGTACTGGGCCGGTTGACCGACCGTCGCGACGTCGTCTTCGGCACCATCGTCTCCGGCCGTCCCGAGGACCTGCCCGGTGTGGACACCATGGTGGGTTTGTTCATCAACGCCGTGCCGGTCGTGCACCAGCTGAGCAGTGTCGCCTCGGTGGTCGAGCAGTGCGGCAGGCTGCAGCGCGAGTCGTCGACGATGCGCGACATCGGGTTTCTGAGCCTGGCGGAACTGCAGCGGGAAAGCGGCCGCGGCTCCATGTTCGACTCCATGTTCGTCTTCGAGAACGCGCCGATCGGTGACGCCATCCGTCCGATCAGCACACCGGACGGCGCACACTTCCGTCCGGTGGAGATGGAGAGCCTGACGCACTATCCCCTGACGGTGGTCGCGCACCTGCAGGACGACGCGCTGGTGGTGCTCGTCGAAGCGATTCGCGAAGCGCTGCCGCACCTTCCGGCGGCGACGATCGGTGAGCGATTGGTCGCCGTGCTGCGCCAGCTGCCCGATATCGGCAACGCGACGCCCGACGCGCTGGATGTTCTCACCACAGCCGAACGTGCCGAGGTGGACGATCTCGCGGCGCGTCCGCTGACTGCGGACGACGTGACGGTATGGGAAGTGTTCGAGCGGCAGGTTCGGGCCACGCCCGACGTCGACGCGCTGAGCGCGGGTGACGGCCGGCGCTACAGCTACGCCGAATTGCACGCCGAGGCCTGCCGATTGGCGGCAGAACTTGTCGCCCACGGTGTCGGGCCGGAAAGCGTCGTCGCGCTGGTCCTGCCGCGGTCGACACGGTCCATCGTCGCGATCCTGGCCGTGCTCGCCGCCGGTGGTGCATATGTGCCGGTCGATATCACGCTGCCCGGCGCCCGCATCGAATCCATTTTCCGCCAGGCCAATCCGGCCCTCGCCCTCACCGAGGCCGGCTGCGCGGACCTGGTCGCGGCCCGGGTTCCCACGCTGCTCCTCGACGATTCCGCGGTGGCCGAGCGGATTTCGCGGCGTCCCGCCGTCGCGCCGGAGGTTTGCCGTCATCCCGCGCAGGCGGCGTATGTCATCTTCACCTCCGGCTCCACCGGTGAGCCTAAGGGTGTCGTCGGCACCAATGCCGCGGTGCTCGGTTATTTCGCCGATCACCGCGAACGCGTCTACCGGTCCGCCCGCGCGCGGGTCGGCCGCCCGTTGCGGATCGCGCACGCCTGGTCCCTGAGCTTCGACGCGTCCTGGCAGCCGATGGTGGGCTTGCTCGACGGTCACGCTCTGCACTTGTTCGATGCGGAGGAGATGCGGGACGCGGATCGGTTGGTGAAAGGCATTGCCGATCATCGCGTCGACATGATCGACACGACGCCGTCGATGTTGGTTCAGCTCGGCGGGGCGGGGCTGCTGGACTGGCCGCTGCCTGTGCTGGCGCTCGGTGGCGAGGCGATCGACACCGCACTGTGGCAGCGCCTGCGGGCGCTGCCCGATACCGCGGTCTACAACTGCTACGGACCCACCGAGATGACCGTCGAGGCGGTGGTAGCGCCGGTCAAGGACTACGCGACGCCGACGATCGGCACCGCGAACGCGGGAACCTTCGGCTACGTCCTGGACTCCGCGCTGCGCCCGGTACCCCATGGCGTCGTGGGTGAGCTTTACCTGTCCGGTGCGCAACTAACGCGTGGCTATGCCGCGCGACCGGCGTTGACCGCGAGCCGGTTCGTCGCCGATCCGCTGCGGCCGGGGGAGCGCATGTACCGCACGGGTGACCTGGTGCGTCGTCTCCCGCACGGAGGTTATGCCTACCTGGGTCGCGACGACACCCAGGTCAAGATTCGGGGCTACCGCGTCGAGGTCGGTGAGATCGAGGCGGCCCTGCGCGGGCAGCCCGAGGTGCACGACGCCGCGGTGTCGGTGCTGCGCCGGGAGAGTGGCACCAGCCTGGTGGGTTTTGTGGTGTGGCAACCGGATTCGGATGGCGACCCCGTGCGGCTGCGTACCGCGCTGTCCGCGCGTCTGCCGCTCTATATGGTTCCGGCCCGGATCGTGGTGTTGCCGCGTTTGCCCGTCAACGCCAACGGCAAGCTGGATGGCCACGCCCTGGACTTGCTGGCCGGTGAGGCGCTGTCGCAGGTCGCCAAGGACGGGGCGGCGTCGGCGTCCACCGACACCGAGCGGGTGCTGTGCGAGGTCTTCGCCGAGCAGTTCAATGGCGTGACGCCGCACGTCGACGACGACTTCTTCGCCCTCGGCCTGGACAGCATCGTGGCGATCGCGTTGGTGCACAAGGCGCGTCGGCGCGGTTTGTCCGTAAGTCCGCGCATGGTCATCACGACCCCGACGATTCGCGAACTGGCCGCCGCCATCGACGCGAGGGCCGAGGCCGGCACCGACATGGACGTCTCGGACTACGGCGAAATCCTGCCCCTGCCGATCGCCTCGTGGCTCTACGAATACGGCAGCTATCGTCGCTTCACCCACATGATGCTGGTTCGGCTGCCCGCCGAAATCGACCGTCCGTCAATCGAGTCGATGCTGCAGCTGCTGCTCGACGGGCACGACATGTTGCGATCTGTTCTGGTGGACGCCCCGGGCGGCCCGCGGCTGGTCACCCGGGAACCCGGCGCCGTACGCGCCGCCGACGTGCTGTCCCGCGTGCAGCTGACGGCTGACGCGGATTTGAACTCGGCCACAACGGATGCCGCGCGGGCCGCGAATGATCACATCGACCCGCGCGCGGGTGCGATGGTACGCGCCGTCTGGCTCTCCGGCGGACAGGGTGGCGACCAATTGCTTGTCGCCGCACACCATTTGACGGTGGATGTAGTGTCCTGGCACATCATGCTGGGTGACATCACCGAGGGGTGGCGCGCGGTGCAATCCGGTGCGACGCCAAAGACGTTGCCGGAGTTCACCTCCTACCGTCGCTGGTCGGAGCTGATGTGGCAGCGGGCCGCCACCGCCGAAGTGCAGGCCCAGCGCGAGTACTGGACCGCGCAGGTCGCCGGGCCCGACCCCGCGCTTGGTGGGCGATACCCCGATCCCGCTTGTGACAGGTGGTCCACGTTGCAAGTGACCCAGGTGCTCACACCCGTAGACGTCACCGAGCGCGTCCTCGCGCGGCTCTCTAAAGCCGACGGCATGAACGAATTCGCGCTGACTGTGCTGACCATGGCCGTCGCGAGTTGGCGGCGAAGCCGGGAGCAGGACCCGGCGGCGGGCACGCTCATCACGATGGAAGGCCACGGTCGCGCCGACGCCGTATTGGACACCGACACCACCAACACCGTCGGCTGGTTCAACGCCGCATACCCGGTGCGGCTTGGGGCGGGTGCGTCGGCCGTCGACCTGGCGCGGGCCGAACGTGGCCCGGAGGCGGCCCGGGCCCTCTTCGATTCGGTGGCCGGCCACTTGCGGGCGATTCCGAATGACGGTCTGGATTACGGACTGCTGCGTTACGTGGATGGGGTGGCAGAACTGCAACAGGCCGCGGACCCGCAGATCACGTTCAGCTATCTGGGTCGTCTGGACCTCGCGGGTGCGACGGATCAGCCTTGGTCGTTGGTCGGTGGGGCCCAACTCGACGCGCTGCCCGTGGATCCCGAGCCGGACCTGCCGCTGCGGTTTGCCCTGTGTATCGCCGTGGCGGTGCGGGGCACGCCGGAAGGTGCGCAACTGACCGCGAATTGGCTGTGGAGCGACGCCGTGTTCGAGGGCTCCGATATTGAGCGGCTGACCGATTTCTGGCGGCGTGGCATCAGCGTGCTCGCAACGGCTTTGACGTAGATGAGTGTGGAAGGAACGACAATGGGCCCGTTGCCCGGCGACGGCGATCTGGCGATCAGCAGGGACGAGATCAGGGCAACGGTTGCTGCCCAACTTGGCTGCCCGGCCACCGATTTCGCCGACGACGACGACCTTATCCAGTTAGGCCTGAACTCGATCCGCATGATGTCGCTGGCGGGGGGCTGGCGCAAGCGCGGGGCCAGCATCACGTTCGGCGAACTCGCGGCAAGTCCGACCGTCGAATCCTGGCACGGCCTACTCAGCGCCGGTGAGGTCGGCGGGATGCCGGGCGCGGCGGAGCCCGTCGCCGTGGAGCCGGAGGCCGACGAGGTCCCCTTCCCGTTGGCCACGATGCAGCACGCCTACTGGATAGGCCGCTCCGCCGAACAGGAGCTGGGTGGCGTCGCGGCCCATCTCTATGTCGAATTCGACGGCGGCGAAATAGATCCCGGTCGCCTGGAGGGTGCGGTGTCGGGCCTGGTCGCGGCGCATCCGATGCTGCGGACCCGGTTTCTGCCGGACGGGACGCAGCAGACCATGCCGGCGCCGGGCAGGCCGGTGTTCAGCCTCGTCGACCTGCGCGGGCAGGATCCCGCGGCGACCGAATCGGCGCTGACCGAGCTGCGCGACCGGAAAACGCACCAGTGCTTGGCAATCGAAGACGGTCAGGTCATCGACGTCACGCTGACCCTGCGTGACGACCCACCGGGTGACGCCCGCAGCCGGCTGCACCTGGACATCGACATGCTCGCCGGCGACGCGATGAGCTACCGGGTCCTGGTCTCAGACCTGGTGGAGCTGTATTGCGGGGCGGCGCTGCCGGCACCCGGGTACAGCTACCGGCGCTATCGGACCGAGCGTCACGTCGATAGCGACGCACGGGAGCGCGACCGGGACTGGTGGCGGCAGAGGTTGGCGGATATGCCGGGCGCACCGGAGCTTCCGACGGTGCCGGTGGGCGATCGCGGGACGCCACACCGCACGGTCCGCTACGACCGTTGGCTTCCACCGGCAGCCAAGCAGCGGTTGGTCGCCGGGGCGCATCGGCGCGGGGTCACACCGGCCATGGCGCTGGCGGCGGTCTTCGCCGACACCATCGGCGGCTGGTCCGCGCAAAGCAGCTTCCTGCTCAATGTCCCGTTGTTTCACCGCGAGCCGGTGCATCCGGACATCGATCGTGTCGTCGGCGACTTCACCTCCTCGATCATGCTCGAGGTCGACGTCACCGAGAACGTCTCGGTCACCGACCGAGCGCGTGCGATACAGCGCAACATGTACGAAAGCGGCGCGCACGCCGCCTATTCCGGACTTGAGGTGCTGCGCGACCTGGGCAGACACCGGGGCGAGCCGGTGCTGGCGCCGGTGGTGTTCACCAGCGCCCTGGATCTCGGGGAGCTGTTCGCCGACAACGTCGTCGAGACCTTCGGCGACCCGGTGTGGATCATCTCGCAAGGCCCGCAGGTGTTGCTGGACGCGCAGGTCACCGAGTTGCGAGGCGGCTTGCTGGTCAATTGGGACGTCCGCGAATCCGCGTTCCCGCAGGGCGTGATCGCGGCCATGTTCGACAGGTTCACCGGGGCCGTCGATCGGCTCGCCCAGGGCGATGCGGGCTGGGCGGCCGAGGCGGTGGTGCGGCTGCCCGCCGCGCAGGCGACGGTCCGCGCCGCGACCAACGCCACCGACGGCCCGGTCAGCGGACGATGCCTGCATCAGGGCTTCTTCGAGCACGCGGCAGTCAACCCGGACGCGCCGGCCGTGATATACGACAACGGCGACGCCGAGGTGTGGAGCTACCGGGACCTCGCGCAGCGCGCGCTGGCCGTGGCGGGAGCGTTGCACGCCAACGGCGTTCGCGCCGGCGACGCGGTCGCCGTTCAGCTGCCCAAGGGGCCCGACCAGATCCTGGCAGTGCTCGGGGTGCTCGCCGTCGGCGCCACCTACGTGCCGATCGGGTTCGACCAGCCCGACGGGCGGCGCGCCAAGATCCTGCAGACCGCCGACATCGTGGCGGCTCTGACCGTTGAGGGCGCGGGCATGGGACCCGGCATCACGTGCGTTTCGATCGACGCGGCCCGCGAGTTCTCGGAGCCGTTGCGGCAGCCGGAATTTTCCGAGACCGACGAGATCGCCTACGTGATCTTCACCTCCGGTTCGACCGGCCTGCCCAAGGGTGTCGACGTGCCGCACCGTGCGGCGATGAACACGATCGACGCCGTCAATGACTGGTTCGACGTCGGCAGCGCCGATCGGGTGCTGGCCCTGTCCGCCCTGGAGTTCGACGCCTCGGTGTACGACATCTTCGGCATGTTCTCCGTCGGCGGCTGCCTGGTCGCCGTCGACGCCGCGCAGAAGGCCAATCCCACCACCTGGGTGGAACTGCTTCGGCGCCATCGGGTTTCGATTCTCAACTGCGTCCCGAGCATGCTCGATATGGTGCTGGAACTCGGCGGTGATCGGCTGGGCAACTCGCTGCGGGCGGTCACCCTGGGCGGCGACTGGGTGGGGGCCGACCTGGCCCGCAGGCTGGCCAGGCAGGTGCCGGGCTGCCGATTCTCCGGTCTGGGTGGCGCGACCGAGACGGCGATCCACAACACCATCTGCGAGGTGATCGGCGAGCCGCCGGCGCACTGGGCGACCGTGCCGTTCGGCGTCCCGTTGCGCAACGTGCGGTGCCGGGTAGTTTCCCCGTCGGGCCGCGACTGCCTGGACTGGGTGCCCGGCGAATTCTGGGTCGGCGGCGCGAATGTCGCCGCGGGCTACCGCAACGACCCCGAACGCACCGCGCAGCGCTTCGTCGAGCACGACGGGATCCGTTGGTACCGGACCGGCGACATGGCCCGGTACTGGCCCGACGGGACCATCGAATTCCTCGGCCGCACCGACCACCAGGTGCAGATCCGCGGCTACCGGGTCGAACTGGGTGAGGTGGAGAGCGCGCTGCGCACAGTGCCCGGAGTGCGCCACGCCGTCGCGGCCGTCGTCGGCGATAGCGCGCCCAAGCTGGTGGCCGCCATCGCCGGCGACCCGACCGAGGTCGGCGACGTCACCGCGGCGGTCGCGGACCTGCTGCCCGCCTACATGGTCCCCACCCGCACCGTGTTTTTTCCGCAAATTCCGTTGACCGCCAACGGCAAACTGGACCGGCGCGCGGTGTCCGCGCTGCTGGAGCCGGACGCGGAGGCGCACCGGGATGGCGCCCCGCGCAACGACGTGGAGGCCGCCCTGGTGGACATCGTCACGGAGGTCTTGGGTGTCGACGCGCTCGGCGTGCACGACGATTTCTTCGCGCTGGGTGGCGACTCCGTGCTGGCCACGACAGTCATCGCCCGGGTGCGCGACTGGCTGGACGTCGACCACGCGCTGGTCTCCGATATGTTCGCCACCCGAACCGTGGCCGGCTTCGCGGAGCGCCTGCAAGGCCGGGAGGCCCGGCGCGGCACGCCCGAACGACTGGCCGTCATCGCGCGCCACTACCTCGACATCGCCGCCCTGACCGACGAAGAGGTGCTCGCCGAAGGATGATCAGTGAGCGGGGGAGCCGACGATGATGCTGCCGACGCTGCATTCCTGCCGTTCGTCGACTCCGGCGGCGGCCGCGAACGCGGCGGTGTCGCTGAATCCCTGTGCGCAGGCGCCCAGGCCCATCGCGGTGGCGGCCAGGTAGATGGTCTGCATTAACACGCCGACGTCCTTGAGAATCGTTGCGTAGCCGATCTGTTCGTACGTCCACATGATGCGGCCGCAGCGGGCGGCCATGACGACGAGCGCCTGCGGCTCCGCGCCTCCGGTGAGCGTCGCAGCGGCAGGCTTGATCAGCTGCGACACCGGCCGGGAATCCCCGGCTGCAACTGGCCTCAACGCGTGGTCGAACGAGTCATAGTGGTACATGCCGGGTTCCAGGCCCGCGACGTTGCGCACCACCGGGTAGAGCTCGAGCTCGTAGACACCGCCGCCGGACGGGTAGGGGCGCGACAACAGTTCCTCACCCTCGCCGACCGGCTGGGTCCGACGGGTCCGCGCCGTGCGGTACAGCAACTCGGCGAGCTGTTCGACGGTGATCGGGTGGGCTTCGTCGAACGTCCTGGTGGAAACTCGGTCCTCCAGCACGGCCGTCAGCGTCGGGTCTTCGGCGCGTTTGGCCGCCAAGTCGGGAACGGGCAGGCCGATCGGTTGACCCGGATAGTCCGGCCGCCGCGCGGGTGGTTGCGCAAATCGATGCTTGGCCCACTTGGTGGGACCGAAACGCTCCCATGTGACCGTGCGCTCACCGAGCGTGCTGCGGCGGTGAAACCACAGGTCCGGTGCGCTCCAGCTGCGGCTCTCGAAGCCGTCGAACTCGTCGGGCCAAACCAGCATTCCGCACCAGCGCAGGTCCCCAAGAAACTGTGCCGCGACGGCCGGCGACACTGCGGCGCCGTCCGGCCCGGAACCGTCGAGCAGGACGAGCAGACTTGGGTCGTGGATGCGGACGTCGCACCAAGCCAGCGGATTTTCGAGCACAAAGCCTTCCGAATCCCGGTGGAGGACGGCGAATTTCGACAGATGAACCGGTCCCGCCGCCGATACCGGACGAGCCGGGGGGCGGCCGAAAGGCTGGATCGTGTACTGATCCCGTCCGTCCGGCGAATCACTGCGCACCGTGACCGTGAGCCAGCCACCGGCGGCCAGCCGGTTGATCAGCGTTCGGGTTTCCGCTCCGGGAGACGTGGTGGACGGCGTGGCAAGTTTCGACAGGGTCACCGGGCCCAAATTCAGCGCCTTGAGCGCCTGTCGCTGGGCCGGAGTCAGCCGGGTGAGCTTCTCGCTGCGCGGTGGATTGAGCAGTATGGCGCCCGCGGGCGTGGTCAAGCAGGTGACGCCGGGACGAAATGCAAATCTCGTGTCGTCGGGATAGGTCGCTTGTTCGGGGGAGCTGTCGGCAGACAACCCTCGACCCCTTTCGTCTTTCGAATGCAGAGCGGCTGCCCCACAGGCTAGTCACAGGTCAGGTGGTTCACCCAGGCCCACCTTGACGGTAACGTGATCGGGTTGAGACACAATCGGCGATCGCACAGGGAACACTGACACCGGCTACAACGTGGGAACCGTGACCAGCGCGGAGATAGTCCGCCATGTTGCACGCCTAGCAAAGGGGAGGACCCGACCTTGAAATCCAGCAAATCCACCGTGAAATACGTTGCCACCGGGATAGCGGCCGTGGGCGCGATCGGAGCCGCCGCCATCGGCGTGACGTCCGTCGCGTGCGTTACGGCCAGCCCGAGTCCGGTGCAGTTGGCGGGGTTTGGCGCGCCGCTGCCGCAGGACCCGCCGCCGCCGGGCCAACTGCCAAGCCCTGAGCAGCTGTCCGCGCTGTGCACCCAGGCCACCGATCCCGGTGTGTCCTACACGGCCAAGCAGAATCTGGTCGAAAACGGCATCAGCCCCGGCGAGGGCCACACGGCCGACCACGACCTGCGGAAGGCCTTCCGGGACGGGAAGTTCCCCCAGCAGTACGCCGTGACGAACATCGCCCCGGCCGGTCCGAATGCGGCCCAGGCCGACGTCGCCATCACCGGGCCGAAGCTCGCGGGGCCGGTCGGCAAGCACCTGATGTTCATCGATGTGAACGGCAACTGGGTGCTGCAGCACGACTCGGCGCTTGCCCTGCTGCAGGCGGCAACCAGTTAGCGCCAGCTAGTCCAGGCCGACCCGTGCCAGGCGCGCCGTGTCGGCCAGCACGTCGACTGCGGTGATCCGGCCGTCGCGCACCACGAAGCCCATGACGGCGGTCGCGCGGCCCGCGACGAGGATGACCGCGCCGGCGGTGCCGTTGACGACCACGGGGCGCACCTCGCGGTCCGGTCCGGCGTAACTGCGCGCGAGCCCGGCCACCTCGGCTGCCCCGCTGGCGTGGAAGACGTCGGACCGGGGCCCGAAGTCGCCGCGTAACACCACGTCGGGGTCCAGCACCGCGACCAGCCGGTCGAAGTCGCCGGCGCGACCGGCCGCGAAGAACGCGTCGACGGCCTCGCGCTGGGCCGCGAGGTCGCCGTCGGGAACCGGATCCGCCTGTTGGATCCGGCGGCGGGCGCGGCTGGCCAGCTTGCGGGTGGCCTCGGGCGAGCGGTCGACGATGGGCGCGATCCGGTCGAACGGGACCGCGAAGACGTCGTGCAGGACGAACGCCAGCCGCTCGGTCGGCGACAGCGTGTCCAGGACCACGAACAGCGCCATACCGACCGCGTCCGCGAGCATCGCGCGGTGCTCGGGGTTGAACTCGCCCTCGACGTCGACGATCGGGTCCGGCAGGCGCGCGAGGAGCTGTTCCGGGCTGCGGGTGCGACGCTCGCGCAGCGTGTTCAGGCAGATCCGGGCGACGACCGTGGTCAGCCAGGCGTCCAGGTTGTCGATCCCGTCGGGCTCGCCGCCCGGGCCGGTGCTGCGGGTCAGCCGCAGCCATGCCTCCTGCACCGCGTCCTCGGCGTCGTCGATCGAGCCCAGCATCCGGTAGGCGACGGCGCCCAGCTGCGGCCTCAGCGCCTCGAAACGCGCCGTCAGGGTGCCGTCGGGAGTCATGCGCCGCCCCGGCGGTCGGGCAGCGCGCACACCCGGCCGTCGGAGAAGCCGGACGACCCGATGCCCAGCGCCACGTTGAAGCGGCCGCGCAGGTTGCCCAGCGTGATGACGTGGGTGAGCCCGACGAGCGCGGGGGTGTCGAAGTGCCGGCGCAGCGCGTCGAACAGCTCGTCGCCGACCTCGACCGGTGTCCGGCTGAGCGCGGTGGCGTAGTCGAGGATCAGTTTGTCCACCGCGGAGAAGCATTGGGCGTCGCGATAGTCGGACAGGGCCAGCAGCTCCGCGTCGTTGATGCCCCAGGTGCGGGCGATCTGCGACCCGAGGTCGATGCAGTATTCGCAGCGCACGGTCGTCGCCGCCTTCAGCTCGGCCAGCGCGCGGTGCCGCGGAGTCAGCACCTTCAGTTTCGACTCGGCCTGTTCCAGCCGCCCGTAGGCGCTGAGTAACTGCGGGATGTGGGCGTACATCCGCAGCGGCTCGAGCATTTCGGCAGCGTCCAGGGATTTGAGTCCGGCCATTTTCGCCAGTTTGCGCCTGGTGAAGAAGAACGCGATCTTGGCGCTCAGGCCGGCGTCGCGGTCCGAGACCGGGGCTAGTCGGGGCATGGTGTCCTCCGGGATGTCGGGATGCTTATCTAGTCGACACCCCGCGGCACCCAAACGTGACCGGCCCGGGAATTTACGTCTGCTCGCCCAGCGGAATGTCCATGTCGAACACCCGCGCATGCAGCACGGTGCGGTTCCGCAACGCGGAGCGCACCGCACGATGCAGCCCGTCCTCGAGATAGGTGATGCCGCGCCAGCGCACGGCGTGCGGGAACAGGTCGCCGTAGAACGTGGAGTCCTCGGAGAGCAACCGGTCCAGCGCGAGCACCGTCGTCGTGGTGACCAACTCGTCCAGTCGGATCTGCTGCGGCGGAATGCGCGCCCAGTCCCGGTAGGACAGTCCATGCTCGGGGTAAGGCTTTCCGTCCCGCACGCCCTTGAAGATCATTCGCGACCCGTTTCCGGCGCGTCGCTGCAGCCCGAAATCATGCTGGACAGGCTAGCCGCAAAGCCACCACCCCCGCGAGCAGACGCAAAATCCCCTGAAATGCCGGTCTAATGGGGGCCTGTGCGTCTGCTCGCGCTCTGATGGTGAGGTCGTGTCCCTGCGAGACCGTAAAATGGTCCGGTCTGGGCCCGTGCCGGGGAGGTGTGTCGATGGGAAGCGCCGACGAGCGCCGCTTTGAGGTGCTGCGCGCCATCGTCGCCGACTTCGTCGCCACCAAGGAACCGATCGGGTCGAAGTCGCTGGTAGAGAAGCACAACCTGGGCGTATCCAGCGCCACCATCCGCAACGACATGGCCGTACTCGAGGCCGAGGGCTACATCACCCAGCCGCACACCAGCTCGGGGCGGGTGCCCACCGAGAAGGGCTACCGCGAGTTCGTCGACCGCCTCGACGACGTCAAGCCGCTGTCGTCGGCCGAGCGTCGCGCGATCCAGGGCTTTCTAGAGTCCGGCGTCGACCTCGACGACGTGCTGCGCCGCGCGGTCCGGCTGTTGGCGCAGCTGACCCGCCAGGTGGCCGTCGTCCAGTACCCGACGCTGTCGACGTCCACGGTGCGCCGCCTGGAAGTGATCGCGCTGACGCCCGCGCGGCTGCTGATGGTGGTCATCACCGAGTCGGGCCGGGTGGATCAGCGCATCGTCGAACTCGGCGACGTCATCGACGACCACCAGCTTTCCCAGCTGCGCGAGATGCTCGGCCAGGCGTTGGAAGGCAAGAAGCTCTCGGCGGCGTCGGTCGCCGTCGCGGACCTCGCGGGGCAGCTCCGGGGCGCGGGCGGGCTGGGTGACGCCGTCGGCCGCTCGGCGACGGTGTTGCTGGAATCGCTGGTCGAGCACACCGAGGAGCGCCTGCTGATGGGCGGCACCGCGAACCTCACCCACAACGCCGCCGACTTCGGCGGCTCCCTGCGGTCCATCCTTGAGGCGCTCGAGGAACAGGTGGTGGTGCTGCGGCTGCTGGCGGCTCAACAGGAGGCCGGCAAGGTGACAGTCCGCATCGGTCACGAGACGGCCGTCGAGCAGATGGCGGGCACCTCGATGGTGTCCACGGCGTACGGGACGCTGGATACGGTTTACGGCGGCATGGGCGTGCTGGGGCCCACGCGGATGGACTATCCGGGAACTATCGCCAGCGTCGCCGCGGTTGCTCTCTATATTGGCGAAGTTCTGGGTGCCCGATGACCGCGCACCTGCTACAGATTTTGTGGACGGCCGCGTAAGCGCGGCACAGGCATAGGAGAAACAGGCGTGGCACGCGATTACTACGGGCTGCTCGGCGTGAGCAGGAGCGCCAGCGATGCCGACATCAAGCGCGCCTATCGCAAGCTGGCGCGCGAACTGCATCCCGACATCAACCCGGACGAGGCCGCCCAGGCCAAGTTCAAGGAGATCAGCGTCGCCTACGAGGTGCTGAGCGACCCGGAGAAGCGCCGGGTCGTCGACCTGGGCGGGGATCCGCTGGAGAGCGCCGGCGCGTCGGCCGGCGGGTTCGGCGGGTTCGGCGGCCTGGGCGACGTCTTCGAGGCGTTCTTCGGCGGCGGGTTCGGCGGGGGTTCGGCGTCGCGGGGTCCGATCGGCCGGGTCCGGCCGGGTTCGGACTCGCTGCTGCGGATGCGGCTGGATCTCGAGGAATGCGCGACCGGCGTCACCAAGCAGGTCACCGTGGACACCGCGGTGCTGTGTGACCGGTGTCAGGGCAAGGGCACCAACGGCGACTCCGCACCGATACCGTGCGACACCTGCGGTGGCCGCGGTGAGGTGCAGACCGTGCAGCGCTCGCTGCTCGGCCAGGTCATGACGTCGCGACCGTGCCCCACCTGCCGCGGTGTCGGCGTCGTGATCCCCGACCCGTGCCACCAGTGCGTCGGCGACGGCCGGGTGCGGGCCCGCCGGGAGATCAGCGTCAAGATCCCGGCCGGGGTGGGCGACGGCATGCGGGTCCGGCTGGCCGCGCAGGGCGAGGTCGGCCCCGGCGGAGGGCCGGCCGGCGACCTGTACGTCGAGGTCCACGAGCAGGCCCACGACATCTTTGTCCGCGACGGCGACGACCTGCACTGCACGGTTTCGGTACCGATGGTCGATGCGGCGCTGGGCGTCACGGTCACCGTCGACGCGATCCTGGACGGCATGAGCGAGATCACCATTCCGCCTGGCACGCAGCCGGGTTCGGTCATCACGCTGCGCGGCCACGGGATGCCGCTGCTGCGTTCCAGCACCCGGGGCGACCTGCACGTCCACGTCGAGGTAGTGGTGCCCACCCGGCTGGATCACCACGACTCGGACCTGCTGCGCCAGCTGAAGGACCGCCGCAGCCGCGACGTGGCCGAGGTGCGGTCCACCCACGGCGGCGGCGGCGGATTGTTCAGCCGGCTGCGCGAGACCTTCACCGGCCGCTAGCGCCGGCTTGCGGGGCCGCACATGGTCGCGACGCTTTTTTATGTCGACGCGCTGCCCGAGACCGGGGGGCTCGCCGTCGTCGCCGGTGACGAAGGGTTTCACGCCGCGACCGTGCGCAGGATCCGGCCCGGCGAGGAAGTGGTGCTTGGCGACGGTGCCGGCGACCTGGCGCGCTGCAGGGTGGAGCGGGCCGGGCGCGACGGGTTGGCGGCCCGGGTGCTGGAGCGCTGGAACGTCCCGCCGGTGCGGCCGTCGGTCACGGTGGTGCAGGCCCTGCCCAAGTCCGAGCGTTCGGAGCTGGCGATCGAATTGGCCACCGAGGCCGGCGCCGACGCATTCCTGGCCTGGCAGGCGGCCCGCTGTGTCGCGACCTGGGAGGGTGCCCGCGTCGACAAGGGGCTGCGTCGCTGGCGCGCGGTCGCCCGCTCCGCGGCCCGCCAGTCCCGTCGCGCGCACATCCCGCCCGTCGACGGCGTGCTGTCAACCGCGGAGCTGACGCGGCGCATTCGCGACGAGGTGGCCGGCGGCGCGGCGGTGCTGGCCCTGCACGAGTCGGCGACCGACCGGCTGGCGGATGTGGCCGTGGGCCAAGCCGGTTCGCTGATGCTGCTGGTCGGCCCCGAAGGCGGTCTCGCGCCCGAGGAGGTCGCCGCGCTCACCGACGCGGGCGCCGTCGCGGTGCGCCTGGGCCCGACCGTGTTGCGCACCTCGACGGCGGCCGCGGTGGCGTTGGGGGCGCTGGGTGTGCTGACCCGGCGCTGGGATGGTTCGGACGGGTAGTCACCGACCGCCGGCCAGAGCAACCAGATCGGTGCGTGTCGGTCGTGGTGAGTTGTATCGTCAGCCAAACACGTTTGCACGCAACGGTCTACCGGTCTCCACAGCCTGTGGAAATTTCACCGTCTGACCTGGCGAGCGTAAAGCCCAGCTACACAGCGTTTTACGTCATAGACGCAACCGACTCCGTGCGTGTCCCGTAACGGTGGCTGCACCAATGTGGCCGCCTCCCTTGGGGATAACTCGTGGCCGGTGCAAACGCCTTGATGCAGAAAAGGATCAACTTTAGGTCTCGGCCGCCGTAAAGTCCGGCAACGACACGCCTACAGTTCTGCTTCGCGGAGGTAACCAATGTCGATGGTGGTCGCAGTACCAGAATTCGTCGAGGACGCAGCCGCGAACCTGGCCGGCATCGGGTCCACGCTCGCCGAGGCCAATGCCGCCGCCAGCGCTTCCATTACCGGCGTGGTCGCCGCGGCCAAGGACGAGGTTTCCGTCGCGTTAGCGGCCCTGTTCGGTAACCACGGGCAGGCCTATCAAGCGCTGAGCGCCCAGGCGGCGGCATTCCACGATCAGTTCGTGCAGACCCTCAGCGCGGGTGCGTCCGCCTACGCGAGTGCCGAAACTGCCAATGTCTCGCTAGCGCAGCAAGTGCTGGGCGTGATCAATGCGCCCACCGAGGCGCTGTTCGGACGTCCGTTGATCGGCGACGGTGCCAACGCATCAGCCGGCAGCGGCGCCGCGGGCGGGGCGGGCGGAATCCTTTACGGCAACGGTGGAAGCGGGGGCTCCGGCTCCGCTGGGCAGACGGGTGGGGCGGGCGGCGCGGCGGGACTGATCGGCAACGGCGGCCTCGGCGGCACCGGCGGGGTCGGTGCCGCGGGCGGGGCCGGCGGGCGCGCAGGCCTGCTCTGGGGCGTAGGCGGCACCGGCGGGCTGGGCGGAGCGGGCGTAATCGATCCTCTCACAGGCCTTTTCGGTTCCGGCGGTGTCGGCGGGGCCGGCGGCGCCGGCGGCGGCTTGCTGGGTGCCGGTGGGCTGGGCGGGGCAGGCGGCACCGGTGCGGCGGGCGGGGTCGGCGGAGCCGCAGGTTTGTTCGGCACCGGCGGCACCGGCGGCGCCGGCGGCTTCGGTGCCCTCGGCGGCGACGGCGGTAGTGGCGGAACGTTTTTCGGCAGCGGTGGTGACGGAGGGCAGGGGGGTGCCGCGGTATCCGGCATCAGTGGTGGCGCGGCGGGACAGGGCGGAAATGGCGGCGCCGCAAACTGGTTCGGCTCGGGCGGCGACGGCGGCCGGGGTGGCAACGGACTGGGGGGAGCTGACGGCGTCGACCCGACCCCGACGGGGACGGCGATCACCGGGCCGCCTGGAACGTCGAATCAGGCCTCGGGCAATGCCAGCGGCAACACGGGCCTCATCGGGGTGGACGGTAAGGCCGGCCAAAACGGCGGCGTCGGCGGCATCGGCGGCTCGGCGGTGTCGGCCGGCGGCACAGCCACCGGTGGCGCGGGCGGCCACGGAGGTGCGGCCGGCAGCGGCGCCAACGGCGGCGGCGGTGGCAGTGGCGGGTCCGCCGTCGTCACCGCCAACGGAAATGCCGTCGGAGGTGCGGGCGGGACGGGATCTGACGGAGGTGCCCTGGGCGGCGCGGGCGGTGACGGAGGCCAAGGCGGCGCTGCATCGCAGACCAACACGTCGATCGCCTTCACCGGGAACGTGCAGGGCGGTGCCGGCGGACATGGCGGTACGGGCAATACGGGCGCCAATGGCAGCGCGGGCGGCGCGGGGGGAGTCGGAGGCAACGGCGGCCACGGTGGTCTCCTCATCGGTGACGGCGGCGCGGGCGGTGCCGGCGGTGCCGGCGGCGCCGGCGGAGCGGGAGTGATCGGTGGTGCCGGTGGTGCCGGTGGTGCTGGCGGGCAGGCGATCGCCAACTTCGGGCAGGGCGGAACGGGTGGTGCCGCGGGCGGTGGCGGAGCCGGCGGTGCCGGTGGTGCCGGCGGTAGCGGTGGTGTCGGTGGTTTCGGCGGCAGTGCCGGGTTGCTCTTCGGAAACGGCGGCGCTGGGGGTGCAGGCGGCATCGGTGGCGCCGGTGGTGCCGGCGGTTCGGGCGGTGTGGCGGGTGCCGGCGGTGTGGGCGGCATGGCCACCTATTTCGGCGGGCTTGGTGGGCTCGGCGGTTATGGCGGTGATGCGGGCAACGGTGGTCTTGGCGGGGTGGGCGGCGCCGCCGGCGCGGGCGGAGACGGTGGTCTAGGCGGTCACGGCGGCGCGGGCGCGATGCTTGTGGGGAATGGCGGCGCCGGCGGTCTTGGCGGAGCCGGCGGTGTCGGAGGCGTTGGTGGTGACGGCGGACTCGGCGGGTTCGGCGGAATCGGCGGCAGCGGCGGAGTCGCGTCGGGTCAGATCACGACCGGCTACGGCGGCAATGGTGGCAACGGAGGCGACGGCGGCCTGGGTGGAACGGGTGGCGACGGAGGCGCCGGCGCGGGCGGCGGTGCCGGGGGATCAGCGGGGTTGCTGGGCTCTGCGGGTGCGACGGGCGGCAGCCCAGCGGCCGCGACAGGCGGAGAAGGCGGCGACGGCGGTGCGCCCGGTGCCGGTGGCCGCTATGGCTCGGGCGCCAGATTCGATCCAAATCATCCGAACAGGAGCGGCATCTCCGGCGCCGCCGGCGGACACGGCGCGGCCGGACAGTCCGGCTGAGCCGATAGTCCGCTAAGCCGCTGAGATGCGCGCCCGCAGGTTACCCACGCCCTCGCCGCTGAGCCGATCCAGCGCCCACGGCCGTCCGGCCAGCACCGACGCCAGGTGCGCGGCCCGGCCGGACACCAACCGCGGGCCGGAGCCGTGGGACCACTCCACATCGGTGGCGTTCAGGTTCAGCCCGCGCGCCGTTGCGGCCGCCGCTACGAACGGATTCGGCACCCGCACCTGGGTGTTCAGCACCGCGGTCAGCGCGTCGGCGCCGACGGCGGGCGGGCGGTCCAGCGCGAAGGCAATGTCGAGTTCATGCACGACGTGATCGCCCAGCAGCAGTCGGCGGGGAAACACTCGGCCGACGCCGCGCGGCCGCGCCGCCAGCGCGGCGAACTCGTCGATCAACTCCGCCGGGCCATGGCGGCGGGCGACGTCGGCGGCCAGGGCGGTGTTGGCGCGGTCGAACGAGCCGCGATGACGGACTATGCCGATCGCCAGCGCGGCGGGCGACGCCCGATAGCCCAGGACCAGGTGGGCGAGCACCTCATGGTTGCTCCACTCGGTGCACAGGCTTTGCCGCGACCAGTCGGCGCCGGACAGCTCGCGTGCGAATGCGACGAAACGGATATCGTTGTCGTGCAGCAGGTTACGCATCTTGCGTGGTCCTGACGCGAAGGTGCTCCCGCAGGAAGTCGGTCTGGTCGGCGAGCAGGTCCGCGACCAGCGGCGGGTGGTAGATCTCGAAGTGGTCGCCGTCGTAGTGGCGGGCGACCCCGCGGGGCGCGCGCCGGGCGACCTCCTCCGCGTGCCGGGGATCCATCAGCGTTTCGCGCCGTGACACGCACACCAGCAGGGGTGCCGCGATCCGGCGTGCAACGCGTTTGGCGCTGGTGAAGGCGATGGCGGCGACACCCGCCGCGGCGATCCGGTTGTCGAACGACCCGCCCGGGTCGACGGTGGAATTCCAGCCCTCCCGGGCGCCGGCCACGGTGACGGCGGCCAGGCTGCCCGGCGGCCCGACGATCGGGATGTACCGCCGTGAGCGCCCGAGGGTGGCTCGCACGCCGTCCTCGAGGATCGCCGGCCCGACCCGCAGCGTCGACCGCAGGCCCACCCGGCGCAGCGTCGCCGGGCCGTCGACGATCGGGCACTGCACCACCACCGCGGCGAGATCGGGCCGTCGGGCGGCCACCAGCAGGGCGTGCATGGCGCCGAGGCTGGTGCCCCACAGGGCGACGCGGCCGGGGTCGACGCCCGGCAGTTCGCGGACGAAGTCCAGCGCCGCAACGATGTCCTGACGATGCCGCCGCAGGCTGAGCCGCTGTCGCGGCTCGCCGTCCGAGCCGCCCAGATGCCGGTAGTCGAAGGCCAGCGTCGCGATGCCCGACGCCGCGAAGTGCTGCTCGTAGCGCGCCAGCGACATGGTGTGGTTGGCGCCCAGCCCGTGGGCGAGCACGACCACCGGGTGCGGGCCGGGCGTCGGCGGTCGGGTCAGCCATGAGGCGCAACGGGTGCCGCGCGAGCGGAATGTGGTGCTGATGGTGTCGGCCATGAAATCCCTCCAAACGGGTATACGTACGATGTACGTGTTGTATCTTACGTACGATGTACGTGTCAACCGAGTCCAGAGGAGCGCCGTGCGGGCACGCTTCACGATTTCCGACATCGCCGCGACCGCGCTGCAGATCGTCGACCGCGACGGTCTGAGCGGGCTGAGCATGCGCTCGCTGGCCGGGGCGCTGGGCACCGGTCCGATGACGCTGTACAACTACGTCAAGGACCGTGGCGAACTGGAGGAACTCGTCGCCGACGCCGTCATCGCCGACGTCAAAGTGCCTGAGCCGACGGACGATTGGCGCGACGAGGTGCACGCGATCGCAACGGCGATGTGGGAGACGATGCGCCGGCACCCCAACGCCGTGCCGCTGGTGCTGACCCGTCGTACCGTGTCGGCATCGAGCTATCCGGCCGCAGACCGGCTGATCGCGGCGCTAAAGCGGGCCGGGCTCGCCGACCTGGATCTGCTGGCCGCGTTCCGGGCGGTGCTCGCCCTCGTGACGGGTAGCGCGCAGGTAGAACTGGCCCGCGACGAGCGGGGGCAGATCGCCGTCGCGGCCCGGATCGGGGGACTGGCCGGCGCCGAGCATCCGCACATTGCCGCGCTGGCCCAGACCAGTCAGCGATCCACCGCCGCGGGCGACTTTCAGCGTGGGCTGCACCTGCTGCTCGCGGGAATCGAATCGTTGGGGCGCCGTCCTGACCGGCGGTAGACTGGCGGCTCATAGAGTCCCGGGTCAGAAACTCCAGAAAGCAGGCACCCGAACGTCTTGGTAACCACGTGACGCCCCGCGAGACCAGCGCACCTGACGCGGCCGGACCCCGGCGGGCCGACGCTCAAGTACGCAGCAGCATCGATGTTCCGCCCGACCTCGTCGTGGGCCTACTCGGTTCGGCCGACGAGAACCTGCGCGCTCTGGAGCGCACGCTGACCGCCAAGCTGCACGTGCGCGGCAACACCGTCACCCTGTCCGGCGAGGCCGCCGACGTCGCAGTCGCCGAGCGGGCGGTCACCGAGTTGGTCGCCATCGTCGCCGCCGGTCAGCCGCTGACCCCGGAGGTGGTGCGCCACAGCGTCGCCATGCTGGTCGGCACCGGCAACGAGTCGCCCGCCGAGGTCCTGACGCTGGACATCCTGTCGCGCCGCGGCAAGACGATCCGGCCCAAGACGCTCAACCAGAAGCGTTACGTCGACGCCATCGACGTCAACACCATCGTCTTCGGCGTCGGCCCGGCCGGCACCGGCAAGACGTATCTGGCGATGGCCAAGGCCGTCAGCGCGCTGCAGACCAAGCAGGTGACCCGCATCATCCTGACCCGACCGGCGGTGGAAGCCGGTGAGCGCCTTGGCTTTCTGCCGGGCACACTGAGCGAGAAGATCGACCCGTACCTGCGCCCGCTGTATGACGCGCTGTACGACATGATGGACCCCGAGCTGATCCCAAAGCTCATGTCCGCCGGGGTGATTGAGGTCGCGCCGCTGGCATATATGCGGGGTCGCAGCCTTAACTCGGCCTTCATCGTCCTTGACGAGGCGCAGAACACCACTGCCGAGCAGATGAAGATGTTCCTCACCCGTCTTGGCTTCGGGTCGAAGATGGTCGTCACCGGTGACCTGACCCAGGTCGACCTGCCGGGCGGCGCCCGGTCCGGTCTGCGTTCGGCGATCGAGATCCTGGACAACGTCGACGACATCCATGTCGCCGAGCTGACCAGCACGGACGTGGTGCGCCACCGGCTGGTCTCGGAGATCGTGGACGCCTACGCGAAATTCGAGGACCCCGGCTCGGGCGTGAATCGGGCGGCTCGACGCGCGTCGGGCGGTCGCGGTCGCCGATAATGGGCAATCTTATGAGCATCGACATCTTATGAGCATCGAAGTGTCCAATGAGTCGGGCATCGACGTCTCCGAGGCGGAGCTGGTCAGCGTCGCGCGGTTCGTCATCACCAAGATGGACGTCAACCCCGCCGCCGAGCTGTCCATGCTGCTGCTGGACACCGCGGCGATGGCCGACCTGCACATGCGCTGGATGGACCTGCCCGGGCCGACGGACGTGATGAGCTTTCCGATGGACGAGCTGGAGCCCGGTGGGCGTCCCGACGCGCCGGAGCCGGGTCCGGCCATGCTCGGCGACATCGTGCTCTGCCCGGAGTTCGCCGCGGAACAGGCGCTCGCGGCGGGGCACAGCCTCGGCCACGAGTTGGCGCTGCTGACGATCCACGGCGTGCTGCACCTGCTCGGCTACGACCACGGCGAGCGGGACGAGGAGAAGGAGATGTTCGCCCTGCAGGACCGGCTGCTCGAGGAGTGGGTAGCCGCCCAGGTCGAGGCGTACGAGCAGGACCGTCAGGAAGAGCGGGATCGCCGGTTGCTGGACAAGTCAAGGTTTTTCGACAGTTGAGCGGTCTGTACCAGCTGCTCGGCGCGATCGCGTTGATCTGTGTGAGCGGACTTTTCGCGGCGATCGATGCCGCCATGAGCACCGTTTCGCTGGCCCGGGTGCAGGAGTTGGTGCGCGACAAGCGGCCCGGTGCCGTGGCGCTGGCCAAGGTGATGGCCGACCGGCCGCGCTACATCAACCTGGTGGTGCTGCTGCGGATCACCTGCGAAATCAACGCGACCGTGCTACTGGTGGTGTTTCTCTACGACAACTTCGGCCTGGGCTGGGGATTGTTCGGCGCCGCGGCCACCATGGTGATAGTGAGCTTCGTGGTCATCGGAGTGGGGCCGCGCACTTTCGGCCGGCAGAACGCGTACTCCATCTCGTTGGCCACCGCCCTTCCGCTGCAGGCGCTTTCGTGGCTGCTGATGCCGATCACGCGCCTGCTGGTAGTGGTGGGCAACGCGCTCACCCCCGGTCCTGGGCTGCGCAACGGTCCGTTCGCGTCGGAGATCGAGCTGCGCGAGGTAGTCGACCTGGCCCAGCAGCGCGGCGTGGTCGCGGCCGACGAGCGCCGGATGATCGAGTCGGTCTTCGAACTCGGCGACACCCCCGCCCGCGAGGTGATGGTGCCGCGCACCGAGATGATCTGGATTGAAAGCGACAAGCCGGTCGGCGAAGCGACCTCGCTGGCGGTGCGCAGCGGGCACTCGCGCATCCCGGTGATCGGTGAGAACGTCGACGACATCGTCGGCGTCGTCTACCTTAAAGACCTTGTTCAGCAGATGTTTTCGGCCGACGACGGTGGCGGGGACACCACGGTGGCGCAGGTGATGCGCCCGGCGGTGTTCGTGCCGGACTCCAAGCCGCTGGACGCGCTGCTGCGGGAGATGCAGCGCGACCGCAACCACATGGCGCTGCTGGTCGACGAATACGGCGCGATCGCGGGTCTGGTGAGTATCGAGGACGTGCTGGAGGAGATCGTCGGCGAGATCGCCGACGAGTACGACGAGGCCGAGACCGCCCCGGTGGAGGAATTGGGCGACAACCGGTTCCGGGTTTCGGCGCGGCTATCGATCGAAGACGTCGGCGACCTGTACGGCATGGAATTCGACGAGGACCTCGACGTCGACACTGTCGGTGGCCTGCTCGCCCTGGAACTGGGCCGCGTCCCGCTGCCCGGCGCCGAAGTGGTCTCCCACGGCCTGCGACTGCACGCCGAGGGCGGCCCCGACCACCGGGGGCGGATACGCGTCGGCACCGTCCTGGTGAGCCCGGTCGAAACCGAGGGGAGCGAAGACGATGGTTGAGCCGCTGGATGCGCGGGACGCCGAACTGGTGGCGCTGGCGCGGTCGGCGATGGCGCGCGCCGAGGCCGACGGCGGCGCCGCGGTGCGCGACGGCGACGGCCACACGTATGCCGCCGCGCCGGTGAACCTGTCGGCGCTGCGGTTGACGGGGCTGCAGGCCGCGGTGGCCGCGGCCGCGTCCAACGGAGCCAGAAGTCTGCGCGCCGTGGTGCTGGTCGGCGGGTCGGCGGACGATCCCGGCATCGCCGCGGTCCGTGAGCTGTCGCCGACGGCGGCAGTGATCATCACCGACCCGGCCGGTAATCCGTTGTGACGGGCGCGGGCGAATTCCGTTCCGGCTTCGTGTGTTTGGTCGGCCGGCCGAACACCGGCAAGTCGACGCTGACCAACGCGCTGGTCGGCACCAAGGTGGCGATCACGTCGAAACGGCCGCAGACCACCCGTCACACCATCCGTGGAATCGTGCACCGCGGCGGGGCCTTCCAGATCATTCTCGTCGACACGCCCGGCCTGCACCGGCCGCGCACCCTGTTGGGCAAGCGGCTCAACGACCTGGTCCGCGACACCTACTCCGAGGTCGACGTGATCGGGCTGTGCATCCCGGCTGATGAAGCGATCGGTCCCGGCGACCGGTGGATCGTCGACCAGATCCGGTCGACGGCGCCGAAGACGACCCTGGTCGCGATCGTCACCAAGATCGACAAGGTGCCCAGGGACAAGGTGGCCGCGCAACTGGTCGCGGTCAGCGAACTGGTTGGCGACGGCGCGGAGATCGTGCCGGTGTCGGCGGCGACCGGCGCGCAGGTCGACGTGCTCGTTGACGTGCTGGCCGCGGCGTTGCCCGTCGGCCCGGCCTACTACCCCGACGGGGAGCTGACGGACGAACCGGAGGAGGTGCTGATGGCCGAGTTCATCCGGGAGGCCGCCTTGGAGGGCGTGCGCGACGAGCTGCCGCACTCGTTGGCGGTGGTGATCGACGAGATCAGCCCGCGCGAGGGCCGCGACGACCTGACCGACGTCCACGCCGTGCTCTTCGTCGAGCGGGACAGCCAGAAGGGCATCATCATCGGCAAGGGTGGCGCCCGGCTGCGTGAGGTGGGTACCGCGGCGCGGGGTCAGATCGAGAAGCTGCTGGGCACCAAGATCTATCTCGACCTGCGGGTGAAGGTCGCCAAGAACTGGCAACAGGACCCCAAACAGCTTGGCCGGCTGGGCTTTTAGCCGGTCCACCACACCTTCGGTTGCTTGGTGGCCCACCCGCAGACGGCCTCCAGCTCGGCGGCCAGCGAGATGAGCAGGCCCTCGCTGTTGGCGGGGCCCATCAGCTGAACGCCGATCGGCAGCCCGTCGGACGTGAACCCGGCGGGCACGTTGATCGACGGCCAGCCCAGCACGTTCCACGGCCAGGCGACCGGGCAGGCGGCGATGATGGCGCGGTCGGTGGCCGTCGGGCCCAGCTTGTCGAAGGAGCGGGCCAGCGGCGGCGGCAGCGCGGTCGTCGGTGCCAGCACCACGTCGACGATGTTGAAGATCGAGCCGACGCGGCGCTGGTCAGCGACCTCGTTGCGGCGCGCGCTGCGCAGGATCGCCTCGCCCAGCACCCGGCCGGTGCGGAAATTGGCCAGGGTGCGGCGGTCCCAGTTGACCTCGTCGCCCAGCCGTTCCTCCCACTGCACCAGGCCCGCGGTGGACCGGGCGAGAAAGTCCCACGACAACCGCAGGCCGTAGTCCGGGTTGCCCGACACCACGTTGTGGCCGAGCATCTCGAGCTGCTTGCCCACCCGCTGCGTCGCGGCCAGGATCTCCGGATGCAGCCTGGCGCGAAAAGCCGTGTACGGGAACCGGGTTGACAGGGCGATGTTCAGTGGTCCGGGTGCGCTGCCGACGTAGTCGGACGCGGTGAGCGGCGGCGGTTTGTGCCGATCGCCCTCGACGTTGCCGGAGGCGGCGTCGAGCACCAGGGCCGCGTCGGCCACCGTGCGGGCCAGCACGCCGTTGACCGTGATGCCGTTGAAGGCCTCCGGCAGGGGCCAGGTCGAGATGCGGCCGCGTTGCGGCTTGATGCCCACCAGGTGCGTCCACGCGGCGGGGATGCGGACGCTGCCCGCGCCGTCGGAGCCGATGGCGGCGGTGACTAGGCCCGCGGCCACCGCGGCCGCGCTGCCGCCCGACGATCCGCCCGGCGTGTGCCGGCGCGACCACGGGTTGCGGGTGTGGCCGAACCCGGGGCCGCTGGTGAACGGCCACTGGCCCAGTTCGCACGTGTTCGTCTTGCCGACGATCACCGCGCCGGCGGCCTTCAGCCGGCGGACCACCTCCGCGTCCTGGGTCGCCGGCCGGACGAACCCGTCGGTGCCGAAGGCGGTGGGGACGCCAGCAACGTCGACGTCGTCCTTGACCGCGATCGGGATGCCCAGCAGCGGCGCGGTGCCGCCCGCGGCCCGGCGCCGGTCGGCCTGCGCCGCGTCGGCCAGCGCGGACTCGGTCAGGACCACGCGGAACGCGTTCAGTGTGGGCTGGCTCACTTCGATCGCGTCCAGCGCGCGTTGCACCAATTCCCGGGAGGTGACCGAGCCGGTGGCCAACTGGTAGAGCAGGTCAGTCAGGGTGGGCAGGCGCTGGTAGCCGGATCCGGAACCGGACCCGAAACCGGACTCAGAAGCGCCAATCACGGGGTACGAGACTATCGGCGCGGATACCCGCGATGTCGCGGTGGGGTGCCAAAATATGGGGATGCGGCTGTATCGAGACCGGGCTGTTGTGCTGCGCCAGCACAAGCTCGGCGAAGCCGACCGGATCGTTACCTTGTTGACCCGCGATCACGGGCTGGTTCGCGCCGTGGCCAAGGGCGTCCGCCGCACCCGCAGCAAATTCGGCGCGCGGCTGGAGCCGTTCGCGCACATCGACGCGCAGCTGCACCCCGGCCGCAACCTCGACGTCGTCACCCAGGTCGTCTCGATCGACGCGTTCGCCACCGACATCGTCAGCGACTACGGCCGGTACACCTGCGGGTGCGCGATGCTGGAAACCGCCGAGCGCCTCGCCGGTGAGGAGCGCGCGCCCGCCCCGGCACTGCACCGGCTCACCGTGAGCGCCCTGCGGGCGGTGGCCGACGGCAGCCGGCCGCGCGAGCTGCTGCTGGATGCCTACCTGCTGCGCGCCATGGGCACCGCCGGATGGGCGCCGGCGCTGACCGAGTGCGCCCGCTGCGCCACCCCCGGCCCGCATCGGGCGTTTCACATCGCCGCCGGCGGCAGCGTCTGCGCGCACTGCCGCCCGGCCGGGTCGACGACGCCGCCGCTGGGCGTGCTGGAGCTGATGTCCGCGCTGCACGACGGCGACTGGGAGCACGCCCAGCAAGCACCGCAGTCCCATCGCAGCCATGTCAGCGGCCTGGTGGCCGCGCACCTGCAATGGCATCTGGAACGGAAGCTCAAGACGTTGCCGCTGGTGGAACGGACCTATCGGGTGGAGCGCACGGACGTCGGGCAGGATATGGCCTGTGGCTAGGAACGAGCGCAAATCGCACCACAGCGACTTTCCGCAGCTTCCCCAGGCCCCCGACGACTACCCGACATTCCCCGACAAATCGACCTGGCCCGTCGTGTTCCCCGCGCTGCCGCCCGCCCCCGGCGGCGGGCCGTGCCGGCCCCCGCAGCACCCGTCGAAGGCCGTCGCACCCCGGATTGCGCGCGAGCAGCTGCCCCTGCACGTCGCCATCGTGATGGACGGCAACGGCCGCTGGGCCACCCAGCGCGGCCTGACCCGCACCGAGGGGCACAAGGCCGGCGAGGCCAACGTCATCGACGTCGTTTGCGGTGCCATCGAGATCGGCATCAAGTGGCTCAGCGTCTACGCGTTCTCCACCGAGAACTGGAAGCGTTCACCGGAGGAAGTCCGCTTCCTGATGGGCTTCAACCGCGACGTGGTCCGCGACCGCCGGGTCCACCTCAACAAGCTCGGCGTCCGGATCCGGTGGCTGGGTTCACGGCCGCGGTTGTGGCGCAGCGTGCTCAAGGAGCTCGAGGTCGCCGAGCAGATGACAGCGCACAACGACGTCATCACGGTCAACTACTGCGTCAACTACGGCGGCCGCACCGAAATCGCCGAAGCCACCAAGGACATCGCCCGGTTGGCGGCGGCCGGCCGGCTCAACCCTGAGCGGATCACCGAGTCGACCGTGGCCCGGCACCTGCACCTGCCCGACACGCCGGACGTGGATATGTTCCTGCGGACCTCGGGGGAGCAGCGGTCCAGCAATTTCATGCTGTGGCAGGCGGCCTACGCTGAGTTCATCTTCCAAGACAAGCTGTGGCCGGACTACGACCGTCGCGACCTGTGGGCGGCGTGCGAGGAATACGTCTCCCGCAACCGACGGTTCGGGAGCGCGTAGTGGGGACCGGAAGCGCGGCGGAGCCGGGCCTGCGCGAGCGGCTGGCGTCGGTGCTGCGCGACGTGCTGCCCGTCGACGAGGAGCCCGACGGCGGGTTGACCGTGCGGCACGACGCCACGTTCGCGTCGCTGCGGGTCGTCACGATCGCCGAGGACCTCGACCTGGTGTCGCTGACCCAGATCCTGGCCTGGGACCTGCCGCTGACGAAGCGGCTCGGCGACCAGGTGCTCAAGCAGGCGCGCGAGTGCAACCTGGGCACGGTGACACTGGTCGACAAGGTCGACGATAAGGCCGTGCAGCGGAACTCCGGCAAGGGCGCGGCCAGGATCGCCGACGTCATGCTGCGGTACAACTTTCCCGGCGCCGGGCTGACCGACGAGGCGCTGCGCACGTTGATCCTGCTGGTGCTCGATACCGGCGCCCAGGTGCGCCGCGCGCTGACGACTTAGCTCGCCGCGCCGGGCGCGCGGCCAGCTTCACACTCAGCGGCCGCAGTCCGAGCAGGTGCCGAAGATCTCGATGGTGTGGCTGACGTCGGAGAACCCGTGCTTGCTAGCCACTTCCGCGGCCCACGCCTCGACCTCATGATCGCCGACCTCGATGGTGGAACCGCAGCTGCGGCACACCAGGTGATGGTGATGGTGGTCCGAGCACCTGCGGTAGACCGACTCGCCGGTGTCGGTGCGCAGCGTGTCGATCATCCCGGCCGACGCCATCGACTGCAGTGTGCGGTACACGGTGGTCAGGCCGATGTTTTCGCCGCGGCGGCGCAGCTCGTCGTGAATCTCCTGGGCCGAGCGGAAGTCCTCGAGCCCCTCCAGCAGCGTGGAAACCGCCGCCCGCTGACGGGTGGACCGAGCGGTAGCGGTCACTGCACGTCCTCGCCGGCGTGCGCGACGGCGTCGACGACGATGTGCGCCAGGTGATGATCGGCCAGCCGATAGAGCACTTCGCGCCCGGACCGCTCTCCGGCGACCACGCCAGCCGCCTTGAGGATCTTCAGGTGCTGGCTGACCAGCGGTTGCGGCACGCCGAGCGCGTCGACCAGTTCGTGCACGCAGCGCTGGGATTCGCGCAGCTGCAGCACGATGGCGATACGCACGGGCGCGGCCAGCGCGCGCAGCAGCTCTCCGGCCGCGTCGAGGATTTCCCGCGGGGGCGGGGCCGGGTATTCCACCGAGCCGCCTGCGCCGTGTTGGTGGGCGCCCTCCAGATCGGCCGCGTCGGTCGAGTTCGAGGCGTCTTCGGCGGTCGGCGCAGAGGGGGACGTCACCATGTCGGAGTCATCACCTCGAGACGTGCCAGGGCATCGGGGACCGTCGGGTCAAATCGGATGGAGAAGAGCCTGCGGCTGACTTCCACTGTCACATGCATGATGACGCATGTCAAAGACCCCGCCGAGGATCGCTACCATGACTGATGTTTTGCGCGGGCGCGACGGACCGGGTTGTCTCCCGGATGCGTCCCCACCCGCGCCTCCCCGAATCCCGGAAGGGACCAGAAAGGAGTGGCTACCCCGTGGCGTCCGTCATCGACACCGTAGTCAACCTGGCCAAACGGCGCGGCTTCGTCTTTCCCTCGGGTGAGATCTACGGCGGCACAAAATCGGCATGGGACTACGGCCCGCTGGGGGTGGAACTCAAGGAGAACGTCAAACGGCAGTGGTGGCGCGCGGTGGTCACCGGCCGCGACGACGTCGTCGGGCTCGACTCGTCGATCATCCTGCCGCGCCAGGTGTGGGTGGCCTCCGGCCACGTCGAGGTGTTCCACGACCCCCTGGTCGAGTCGCTGATCACGCACAAGCGCTACCGGGCGGATCACCTCATCGAGGCGTACGAAGCGAAGCACGGGCAGCCCCCGCCCAACGGGCTGGCCGATATCCGCGACCCCGAAACCGGCGAGCCCGGCCAATGGACCGAGCCGCGCGAGTTCAACATGATGCTCAAGACGTACCTCGGGCCCATCGAGACCGAGGAGGGGCTGCACTACCTGCGGCCCGAGACCGCGCAGGGCATCTTCGTCAACTTCGCCAACGTGGTCACCACCGCGCGCAAGAAGCCGCCGTTCGGTATCGGGCAGATCGGCAAGAGCTTCCGCAACGAGATCACGCCGGGCAACTTCATTTTCCGAACCCGCGAGTTCGAGCAAATGGAAATGGAATTCTTCGTCGAGCCGTCGACCGCCAAAGAATGGCATCAATATTGGATCGACACGCGGCTGCAGTGGTATGTCGACCTCGGTATCGACCCGGAAAACCTGAGGCTCTACGAGCATCCCAAGGAAAAGCTGTCGCACTACTCGGACCGCACTGTCGACATCGAGTACAAGTTCGGCTTCGTCGGCAACCCGTGGGGTGAGCTGGAAGGTGTCGCGAACCGCACCGACTTCGACCTGTCGACGCACGCCAAGCACTCCGGTGTCGACCTGTCGTTTTACGACCAGGTGGCCGATACCCGGTATACGCCGTACGTCATCGAACCGGCAGCCGGCCTGACGCGGTCCTTCATGGCGTTTTTGATCGATGCCTACACCGAGGACGAAGCACCCAACGCCAAGGGCGGGATGGACAAGCGCACGGTGCTTCGGCTGGACCCGCGGCTGGCGCCGGTCAAGGCCGCGGTGCTGCCGTTGTCGCGGCATGCCGACCTGAGTCCCAAGGCCCGCGATCTGGCCACCGAACTGCGGAAATTCTGGAACATCGATTTCGACGACGCGGGTGCCATCGGGCGGCGCTACCGCCGTCAGGACGAGATCGGTACCCCGTTCTGCGTGACGGTGGACTTCGATTCGCTACAGGACGACGCCGTCACGGTACGCGAGCGCGACACGATGAGTCAGGAGCGCATCGCGCTGGGCAATGTCGCCGACTATCTCGCACCGCGCCTCAAGGGCTGCTAGCCCGCGCGACTTCGACCACTTCTTCGCCGCACTCGATTTGGCGTTCGGGCGACACGTTGGATTGTGGGCTTAATGCGCAGTGTTTGGCGCTCCAGGTGTCTTAGGGTGCTCTGGGTGCCTACTGGCTGCCTACCAGTAACGCGTAGGCGTGTGGTTGGGATTAATCCGGTGAAGGAGGGCGGTCGTGAATTTTTTGGTGTTGCCGCCGGAGATTAATTCTTTGCGGATGTTCTCTGGTGCCGGTGCGGAGCCGATGTTGGTGGCGGCGGCGGCGTGGGATGGGTTGGCCGAGGAGTTGGGTTCGGCGGCGGAGTCGTTTTCGTCGGTGACGATGGGTCTTGCGGGGGGTGCCGGTTCGGCGTGGCAGGGTGCGGCGTCGGCGGCGATGGCGGCGGCGGCGGCTCCGTATGCGGGTTGGTTGAGTGCGGCGGCGGCGCGGGCTGCGGGGGCGGCGGGTCAGGCGCGGGTGGTGGCGGGGGTTTTTGAGGCGGCGCGGGCGGCGATGGTGCATCCGTTGGCGGTGGCGGCTAATCGCAATGCGTTGGTGTCGTTGGTGGTGTCGAATTTGTTCGGGCAGAATGCGCCGGCGATTGCGGCTGCGGAGTGCGATTACGAGCGCATGTGGGCTGCCGATGTGAGTGCGATGGTGGGGTATCACTCGGGGGCGTCGGCGGTGGCGGGGCAGTTGGCGTCGTGGGGGAGTTCGCTGCAGAACACGCTGCGGCTGGGCGCCAATTCGGTGGCCAATTCGGTGGCCAGTCCGGCGGCCGGGATCCTGGGCTTCACCTTCGGCAACATCGGCGACTTCAACCTGGGCTGGGGAAATCGCGGCAACTGGAACGTCGGCAGCGGCAACTTCGGCAGCTTCAACCTGGGCAGCGGCAATCTCGGCAGCACCAACCTGGGCAGCGGCAACAAGGGCGACACGAACCTCGGCGGCGGAAACATCGGCAACCTCAACCTGGGCAGCGGCAACACCGGCGGCACCAACCTGGGTAGCGGCAACAACGGCAGCACCAACCTGGGTAGCGGCAACATCGGCAGCAACAACATCGGCAACGGCAACATCGGAAACGGAAACTGGGGCAGCGGCAACACCGGCAGTTCCAACTTCGGTGGCGGGAATTTCGGAAGCAACAACTTCGGGTTCGGCAACACCGGCAACGCCAATATCGGCTTCGGTAACTCGGGCGACGGCAACATCGGCTTCGGGCTCACCGGCACCAACGAGTTCGGTTTCGGTGCCCTGAACTCGGGCAGCAACAACACCGGCTTCGGCAATTCCGGCGTGGGGAACAGCGGCTTTTTCAACTCCGGTGCCGGGAACACCGGATGGGGAAACTCGGGCATCGGAAACTTCGGCTTCGGGAATGCGGGCAACACCAATACCGGCATCTGGAATGCCGGCAACCTCAATACCGGTGCCGGCAGCTCCGGCAGCATCAACACCGGGTTCTTCAACTCCGGCGACAACAACTGGGGCAGCCTCAACGCCGGCAACATCAACACCGGGCCCTTCAACGCGGGTGACGGCAACACGGGCCTGTTCAACGCGGGCAACGTCAACACCGGGTTCGCCAACGCGGGCAACACCAACACGGGGTGGGCCAACGCCGGCAATATCAACACCGGCGGATTCAACGGCGGCACCCTTAACACCGGTTTCTTCGGCGCGACGACACAGCCGGTCCTGAATTCGGGTTTCTTCAACCTGGGGACGGGTAACTCGGGCTTTGGCCAGAACCTCGAAACGGGCAGCGGCAACTCCGGTTTCCAGAACCAGGGTTTCGGTAACTCGGGCTGGACGAATACCAGCACCACGAATTTGCAACCCGGAAATTCGGGCGTGATCAGCACGGGCGTCGGCAACGCCGGTTATATGAATGCGGCGGTGAACACCACGGGCATCTTTGTCGTGGGTGTCCAGAGCTCCGGCATGTTCACCTCCGGATCCGGGAGTTCCGGCCTGGCCGTTATTGGCGACGGACTGTCCGGGATATTCAAGAACGTCTTCTAGCCGCGCCGCGGCCGCCCTCGCCGGGATGTCCAATAACTTGACGCCGCGTTGACAGCGCCGGGAAAGTTGTCAAGTGGCCGTGCGTCTGCGTTCCGTTGGTGTCAGATTTGCGAACTTTTCTTGCGAAAGACCGGATTTTCAGCGCGCGTGACCTTATGATCCGGCGATAGTGGTCGGCCCGTGTCCGCAGTCTGGGGGTGACTGCGGGGCCGGGCCCATGTCGGTGCCGTTGCAACTGT